>NZ_JAKUGX010000010.1:0-138326 GCF_022664195.1 Bacillus cereus group sp. BfR-BA-01316 | reverse complement strand
CAACGGTTCTGGGGGCAACGGTTCTGGGGGCAGTGGCTCTGGCGGCAACGGTTCTGGGGGCAACGGTTCTGGGGGCAGTGGCTCTGGTGGCAATGGCTCTGGTGGCAGTGGTTCTGGGGGCAGTGGCTCTGGCGGCAGTGGCTCTGGTGGCAATGGCTCTCAGGGTGGCAGTGGCTCTCAGGGTGGCAACCGTGTTAAAGGCGATAGCAGTTCTCAAGGTGATAACGGCTCTCAAGGCGGCAACCGTGTTAAAGGCGATAGCGGCTCTCAAAGCGATAACGGTAACGGAAAAGACAATTCAGTAAAACAAGGCGATAAGTTACCTAATACTGCAACGCATTATCCTGCATCTATTTTAATTGGTCTTTCGACATTCCTAATGGGTGTGTTACTATTTATTCGTCGTAAAAACGCAAAATAAAAACATCATCCTTCCATCTAAAAAATACATGAAACAAATTATAAAGTGAAACTTTAATCAGTGGGGATTTTGTTCATCCCCCACTGATTATTAGCCTTCACCAATCGGGCTTTTACGGGCAGCCCGACTCCCACCTAACTTCTTTGCTCCAGCCGAATTTTGAAGTGGGAGTTTTACTGCCCGTTAATGCGGGATAAAACTAAAAAGGACTTTGGATTGTATTTTATTATGCAATCCAATGTCCTTTTTGTCATCTAGCAGAAAGAGTATTAATACGCTTTTCCCCAATACACCATCTGCTTCGCTTTTTTACTACAGCAAATACATTCGTCAGCTAAACTTTCTTGTTCGAACGGAATACAACGTGAAGATACTCCAACTTCTTCTTTTAGTTTTTCTTCACAAGCTAGTTCTCCACACCACATCGCTTTAATAAAGCCTTGTTTTTCATCAGCTATTTTTTTCATCTCTTCGATATTCGTCACACTATAAGTGCTCTCATCTCTAAATACTTTTGCTTTACTAAATAAAGAATGATGAATCTCCTCAAGTAATGATGGGATGCGCTCTTCTAATTGATCCATTGCTATAAACTCTTTTTCTTTCGTATCTCGCCTTACAAGTACAACTTGATTCTTTTCAATATCCTTTGGACCAACTTCTAATCTAATTGGAACACCCTTCATTTCATACTCATTAAATTTCCAGCCAGGTGTTTTATTACTAGCATCTATTTTTACTCGCGCAACCTTTTGAATACGCCCTTGTAACTCTGTTGCTTTTTCTAAAACGCCTTCTTTATGCTGTGCAATAGGCACGATAACAACTTGTAATGGTGCAACTTTCGGTGGCATTACAAGTCCATTGTTATCACTATGAACCATAATAAGTCCACCTATCATTCTTGTTGATACACCCCAAGATGTTTGATGTACGTATTGCCATTTACCATTACGATCTAAAAACTTAATATCAAATGCTTCTGAGAAGTTCGTTCCAAAGTTATGAGATGTTCCTGTTTGAAGTGCTTTTCCATCATGCATTAAACTTTCAATCGTATAAGTTGCCTTCGCTCCTGCAAACTTTTCTTTTTCTGTTTTTTGCCCTTTAATAACCGGAATTGCTAAATACTCTTCACAAAAAGAAGCATATAAATTTAAAATATTTAATGTTTCAATTTGAGATTCTTCTGCCGTTTCATGAATCGTATGACCTTCTTGCCATAAAAATTCAGTTGTACGAAGGAATGGTCTCGTTGTTTTTTCCCAACGAACTACTGAACACCACTGGTTATATAACTTTGGTAAATCATTATATGATTGAACAATTTTTGAAAAATGCTCACAAAATAAAGTTTCAGATGTAGGGCGTACACAAAGTCTTTCCGCCAATTTCTCATCCCCGCCATGAGTAACCCATGCTACTTCAGGAGCAAATCCTTCAACATGATCTTTCTCTTTTTGTAATAAACTCTCTGGAATAAACATTGGCATGTACACATTTTCATGACCAGATTCTTTTAATTTTTCATCCATCACTTTCTGCATATTTTCCCACAATGCATAACCGTATGGACGTAAAATCATACAACCTTTCACACTTGAATAATCAACAAGCTCCGCTTTTTTTACAATATCGGTATACCACTGAGCAAAGTCTTCTTCCATCTTCGTAATGGCTTGTACTTGTTCTTTTGCCATAGTCACTCTTCCTCCTTTTAGAAAATACAAAAAAGCCCGTGTCCCCAAATAGGGACCGAGCTTTGTCGGCGTTACCACCCTGATTCATACACAAAAAATTGAGTATGCTCTCTTTTTGATAACGGGAATTTCCCGCTGCATATGCAGAACTCAAAGGTAGGTTCCATATCGCCTTTTTAAGAATCTTCCAGCCAAAAGGATTCTCTCTCTGCAAAAAGGTAAGACATGTACTATTCCTTTTTCATCGTTATAACAAAATAAATTTGTTGAATATCATAATATAAATTTTATTTCAAAACAAGAGCCAATCTTCTTATTTTTA
Organism: Bacillus cereus group sp. BfR-BA-01316; assembly: GCF_022664195.1. NCBI lineage: Bacteria > Bacillati > Bacillota > Bacilli > Caryophanales > Bacillaceae > Bacillus > Bacillus cereus group sp. BfR-BA-01316. The sequence continues at coordinate 135,883 of NZ_JAKUGX010000010.1, read as the reverse complement.
TACATTATTTTCAATTATTACTATTTTATACATAACTTTTCCGAACTATTTTTACAAGTTGATGAGCAACCATACCAATTAGTGTACCAATTAAAACGAAGAAACAAATAAATCCATATCCCATTCCTTCCCATCCGCCAATAGCCATCATTGTTACAGGAAAGAACGCTAAACAAAGAAGTACTAAACTAAGTGCAAATATAATATCAAACTGTTTGTCTGGAAAACGTTTCTTTAGTAAATGCGACATAAAAAATACAAGGAGAACCGTGACTCCACCAATGATGTAAAAGATACCAAATCCATCTAGCCAATCCATAGTATTCCCTCCTTCCATTCATTCCCTTATACTTATTATATGTTTAATTTTTCTGAAAATAAATAATAAAATTTTATTCAAAAATATATTTTTATTACTAGGTATTAATAGTAATATATAAGAATAGGTTTTATATAATCAGGAGGGAAACTTTATGGATAAAGCATTAACAAATCACGTCATTATTTTATCTTTTGATTGCCTATCAGCTTTAGATTTTCCTATATTACAAAAACTTCCTAATTTCCAAACTTTAATAAAAAAGGGCGCAATTGCGAAAAAAGTAGAACCCATTTATCCCTCTGTAACATATCCAAGTCACTCAACAATCGTTACTGGAAACTATCCTAATAAACATGGCGTAGTTAGCAATACATTACTTCAACCAGGACGCGAGTCACCTGATTGGCATTGGTACCGAAAATCCATTAAAGGAACAACTCTATACGATGAAGCACGCAAAGCAAATTTAACGACAGCAGCCCTTCTTTGGCCTGTTACTGGAAGAGCAAACATTGATTACAACTTACCAGAAATTTTTCCAAATAGACCATGGCAAAATCAAATTTTAGTTTCATTATTTAGCGGTAGCCCGCTATATCAATTAGATTTAAATCGTCGTTTCGGCCATATACGAAATGGATTGTCACAGCCTGAGCTTGATGATTTCGTCCTTGCTTCTGCCGTACATACAATTCAGACGAAAAAGCCTAATGTTATGTTTGTACATTTTACTGATTTAGATACTCAAAGACATTACCATGGCTTCAAGTCCGAGGAAACAGTGGCTGCAATCCATAGACACGACGAACGTCTAGGAAAAATTATTCATGCATTAAAAGAAAGCGGGATATACGAAGAGAGTACAATTATTGCACTTGGCGATCATAGCGCTTTAAGTGAAAACAAAGCAATCCAACTAAATGTCCTATTCCGTCAAAAAGGACTTATATCCGTAAATAAAAGTGGAAAGTTACTAGATTGGAAAGCTTATTGTCAAAGCTGTGATGGATCTGCCTACGTACATGTAAAAGATAAAAATGATACTGAAACGATTAAAGAGATTCAGCTTCTTCTTGAAGAGCTTCTTCAGGATAAACAAAATGGAATTGAATTTATTCTGCATGATGAAGATACAAAAGAACGTGGTGCTGATGGTAATTGCTTATTTATGCTAGAAGCCATGGAAGGTTATTACTTCATTGAAAATTATACAGGTGATTTCATAAAAGAAATTACTAAAAAAGATGTTACTTCTAGTAAGAAATATACATTTGGAACACACGGATATTCCCCAACAAAACCTAACTATGAAACAATTTTTATGGCTGCTGGGAAAGGCATTCGAAGCGGGGTTACAATCCCGTATATGAGACTGATTGATGAAGGTCCGACTATTGCTAGGTTACTCGGTTTGCACTTAGGTGAAACAGACGGAGCAATTGTAGAGGATTTACTTCAATTGTAAAGAACTGTGTATATATGTAAAAGTTATGTAAAAATCATCCCTGTTTCTCTTTTTATAATTTTTATTTTTGTACACTGTTAGTAGAACAAATTTAAGGGGGAACATTATATGAAAAAAATGTCCAGACAAGAAAAAAGCTGGATATTATATGATTGGGCTAACTCGGTATATTCGCTCGTCATTACAACTGCATTATTTCCAATTTACTTTAAAGCAGCTGCAAAAGAAGCTGGACTATCTGGTGCAACTTCAACAGCCTATTGGGGATATGCAAACTCGTTCGCTACACTTTTAATTTCTATACTCGCTCCTATTCTCGGCACAGTTGCTGATTATAAAGGATTTAAAAAACGATTTTTCACATTTTTCTTTGGGCTTGGTATTATATTTACAAGTATGCTAGCAGTTGTTCCAACATCTCAGTGGTACTTATTACTAGGATGCTATATGCTCGCATTAGTTGGCTTTGCTGGAGCAAATATTTTTTATGATGCATTTTTAGTAGATGTTACCTCTGGAGATAGAATGGACCGAATTTCTACGCGAGGTTTTGCATTAGGTTATATTGGGAGCACAATTCCTTTTATCGGTTGTATTGCTCTTATTATTCTTGCTCAAAAAGGAACTATCCCCTTATCAGTCGGAATTGCTAGTCAAATTTCCTTTGCAATAACAGCTCTTTGGTGGGGACTATTTACGATACCAATGCTAAAAAATGTAGAGCAAACACACTATATTGAACGTCATCCAAGACCAATTGCAATGAGTTTCAAGCGCCTTGCTAATACTTTTAAAAATATTAAAGAATATAAAACTGTATTTATGTTCCTAATAGCTTACTTTTTCTACATTGACGGGGTCGATACAATTATCACTATGTCTACCGCTTACGGAACAGATCTCGGTATTAGTGCAACTAACCTATTAATCATCTTATTTGTAACACAAATTGTCGCTTGTCCATTCGCTTTATTGTATGGAAAACTATCGGAAACATTTACCGGTAAAAAAATGCTATATGTCGGTATTATTATTTATATCATTATCTGCACATATGCTTATTTCTTAAAAACGACGTTTGATTTCTGGATTTTAGCAATGTTAGTTGCCACTTCTCAAGGCGGCATTCAAGCACTTAGCCGTTCATATTTCGCAAAACTAGTACCGAAAGAATCTGCGAATGAATTCTTCGGATTTTATAATATCTTTGGTAAATTCGCAGCAATTATGGGTCCGGTATTAGTTGGTGTCACAACACAATTAACAGGAAAAACAAACGCTGGTGTCCTTAGTATTATTGTCTTATTTATTATCGGTGGATTCTTATTAACTAGAGTACCCGAAAATGATACGTCCGTTACACCACCTAATCCGAAAACTAAAACAATATAAGAAAAAGATCCTCTTCAAACGAGAAGAGGATCTTTTTCTTATATTGTTTTAGCGATAACGTCTTACAATTAAAAACTCTACAACTTGTACAAAAATAGTTTATCGACAGTTGTTCCTAATACTTCTGCTAACCGGAATGCTAGTGCTAAGCTTGGATCATACTTATTATTCTCAATTGCATTTATCGTCTGTCTTGATACGTTACACTTATCAGCTAATGCACCTTGTGAAATATTATTTTCAGTGCGTAATTCATAGATTTGATTTTTCACATCTTTCTCCTAACCTGTAAAATTATTTTTACAACATCAGTATATAGTTGGTACATTTCATTGTCAAAAGATTCCCATAGAAAAAGGGAGCAAACATGCTCCCTTACAATAGCTATTTCGAAGCTAACGAATTCGTTAGTTCCTCTTTATTAGCAACAGCTTCTTTATTTATTTGCATACGTAAAATCGGACCTATCGCTAATAAAATAAGTGACATTGCTATACAAAATACAATAACTAGTGAAGTCATTTCCTTCAATCCTCCAGCTAGAGAAGTGCCAATTAGCATAGCTCCCATAAACAGCGGTAAAATTGTCCCATTTACTCTGCCAACCATATTTTCTGGTACAAGTTGAATCATAAGTGTACCGACAACGATATTAACACAAGCTAAACAAATACCTGTTCCAAATCGCATAAAGCTGGTAATCCAAAACGATGTAGACAGTCCTTCTACTAAAAATGATATTGCTAATATACTCATCCCGAATACAAACATTTTCTTCGGATTTACTTTTGAAGTGAAAATTGCCACAACAATACCACCAATTAACATACCTATTCCGTCAGCTGCTGCTAAATATTGAACAGCTTCTTTTTCCATGCCTAAACGTTCGATCACAAGGAATACTTCTAATGGGGTCGTTAATCCAACTGCTAAACCAATGATTGTAAAAGTGATCGTAATCATACGTAAATTTTTCGTATGAAGAACGTATTTCCACCCTTCTTTTATATCATTTTTTAATGAATCTCTCACTGCTTGCTCTTGTTCAACCCATTTTGGTAAAAATGAAAGGGCGATAGCAGATAACAAAAATAAAATGATTAAGCTATATAGTGACGTAAATAAACCAAGTTGTGTATACACAAGTGATCCTACGACTGGCCCGAAAATCATAAACAATGACTGTAGTGTTTGGTTAAATGCAATCGCATTTGCTACCTGCTCTTCCTTTACATAGCGCTTAAATATGCGTGAAGATGACGGCTGAGAAAACTGACCTACAACTGCAGAAACGAGTGTCGCAAAAAATATGGCCTGCCAGTAATCAACCTTTAACAGTAAGACAATTCCTATAATAGACAGTACACTTAACACATCTCCAACAACCATTGTTCTTTTCGGATTCCAGCGATCTGCTAATGCACCACCAATAAATGAGAAAATAAAAATAGGTGCATATTCCATGACTGATAATAGTGATACTGAAACTGGATCATTATTCGTCCGCTCCATTATGAAATACAGTAGAGCCATGTTTCTAATCCAAATTGCAAATTGCTGTAAAATATCAGATGCCATAACGAGCATAAATGCTCGATTTTTAAATAAAGCTTTCATTTTCACTCCCCCTTTAATAAACCGACCGTTCAGTCTAATTCGTTTTATAAGAAAAGCTGCTGATTTATTATTCAGCTGCCATCCCTTTTAACAATACATCTATTGCCTTTTTATAAATACGCTTTAGCTCTTTATAATCTAACTCATAGTAAAGCACTCCAAGCCCTGATAATAAGCCATTTACAATATACATCAAATCGCGCGTATTTTCTTCACGAAACTCTCCAGACTGTATGCCTGTTTCGATTAATCTCTCAACCATAACATATGATTCTCTAGTTAAAGCTAACAGTTCATCTAGAATCTCTTTACTTACAACTTGGCTCATAGAAAATTCCTCTATTGCATTCGAAATAGGTTGTTGTATATCCTCTACATAATATTCAGCGAGACCATATAGCTTTTCAGTACTAGTAATATACAACTTCTCTTTTTCATTCCATTTTTCAAGCCAATCATACGTATGCTGTTTCACTACAAATAAAAATAATTCTTCTTTATTTTTAAAATGGTAATAAATACTTCCTTTACTTCGCCCTGTAATTTCACAAATATCTTCCATAGATGTGGCTGCATAACCCTTTTGTGAAAACAGACTTTCTGCTTTATATGCGATTTCCTTCTTTATCTCTTCTGCGCTTTTTCTCATATTCACACCTCTTTAAACCGACCGTTCAGTCTAATATTAACAAATAAAAAACCTCAATTGCAAGAGGCTTTATTCCTTATTTAAGAAAACACACTTTCAAACCACGTTCGAATCATATGTATCGCTCCAAATTTAAGCCCAAGTTTAACAAGAAATACACCTCCAGCAACTAATAAGAATAATGCTACTTTCCCTTTGTTTTTTACTTTCGGTTCCCTTCCCATTTCCATTCCCCTTATTACATTTATAAAATTTAAACAAACGTTTGTTTAGCTGTTGTTATGTATATGTAAGCCAACTAATCAAACGTTTGTTTAAAAAGAAATACGCCCATATAAGGCGTATTCTCATCAATCCCCGCCACCACCGCAGCTACCTCCACTATCTCCGCCAAAAGACCCTCCGCAATCATGCGAGCCACCATCATGTGAACTATCACTATCAGATCCCGCAAAGAAAAATAGTGGTGATGAACTGTTAGACGTACTATGTGTATTACTCTTTTTAGTAAGATTTACTCTTCGTTTATTTGATCTAACTGATGCTGCAATCATCCAAATTAAAACACAAAATAGTAATGCCGCTATAACAAACCCCATATAAAAACCTCCCTTATTTTTCTAACAACTGAAGTACTCTCTCAATATTTTCAAGTGAAATAAAGCGCGATTCACGAAGAATTTCTTTCCCATTATAAAATAATAAAACTGTCGGCTCTGTAAGTACTGAATACCGCCCTGCAATCTCTTGCATGTCTTGAAGTAATATCTCTACTTTCTCTACGTAATCATAATTCTCTAATACGTAATTTACTTTCCGTAACATAACATCACAAACGCCACAATTCTCCGTTTTAATAAATAGAAGTACTAATTGTTGTTCTTCAATATATGTTGCTAATTCTTCTATCGTTTCAAATTTACTCATCTTATCCCTCTTAACGTAATTTACGAAATACTTTATCTTGATACATACGAAATGCTGAACTATCTTTAATCTTTCTCTTTTCCATTAACTGCTGAAAGCGCAGTGTTTTTACCGTTAACTCTTCTTGTAATTCCTTTCTCTCTGCCTCATCATAACAGCAAGCGATTAAATCCTCTATTTTCAATATATCTTTTTGCATTTCCATTTCTGGTGGAATCATGCCTGCATTTTTCAAGATTTTATAACTCATTCTTAATTCTGGAGGTACCATTGAAAGATCTTCTAATTGTAGTGGTTTTCCTTGTCCCGGAATATTATCAAGATCACCATTCCGTATTGCTTGACGAATTTTTTCCTCAGCAATGTTCAAAAACACATCCACACTATCCCCTACTTTACATATTTTTACTATTATTTTACATGAAATTTCATCATCCTGCTACGTCATTCAAGATTGACTTCATACAATTTTCCCAAGTTTATTTAAACGATAATCGAACACAAATTTTGCACGCTAAAATTTGTAGTAAAACAAATAATCATTATGAAATTACTAATGTATAAAAAAACGGTGATATCCCTTCTCGTAAATCCATTACAATCGATGACGAAAGCACAAGAACCCCCGCCAAACTTCTAATTTTGCGAAAAATCGAAAACACACATTATAATAACCTATTATAATTATATTTAGTTTTTAATATGAAGTTTATGTGAATTTTACATGAATTTCCTTTAAGTTCTATTGTCTTCCCATACTAATCACATTATCCTTTACATATAGGAATCATTTTTATTCCATTTCAAACTATCTATATATATAAAGAAAGATAGTAGCCTATTAGGGAAAGGCATCTAGTATTATTATAAATATACCCAAAGAAAAGGCATTAGCTCATAAAAGCTAATGCCTTTTCTTTATTCATATTGTTAAACGTTCCATTCTTCGATATTCCATATTTTCGTTATCCATGCTTCATAGAAAGATGGCTCATGTGAAACAATTAAAACCGTACCTCTATATTGTTTTAACGCTTCCTGTAAAGCCGTCTTAGTCTCTGCATCCAAATGGTTAGTTGGTTCATCTAAAATTAAAACATTGCTTTTAGTTACGATAAGTTCGCATAATCGTACTTTTGTTTGTTCTCCTCCACTTAATAACTGGATAGGTTTTAATACATGTTCTTCTGTCAATCCGCACTTTGCTAATGCTTGTCGGATTTCTTTTCTTGTCATGTCTGGCCTTCCTGCCCATACTCTCTCTAGTGTAGTTATTTCTGAGGAAAATTCCTCTTGTGCAAAATAAGCGGGTTTTACTCGTTCACCAACAGAAACTGAACCGCTTAACGGTTTTATTTGTCCTAGTAATGATTTTAACATTGTTGTTTTTCCAATCCCATTATGACCAATAATTGCAATCTTTTCCCCTTTTTTCACTTGAAAATCCAATTCCGGAAATAACGGTTCGCCATAACCAATTTTTAGTTTCTCTACCTGTAAGATACGACTCACTGGCTCAGTATAAACATTAAAATCAAAACGAGCACGAGGTACATCGTTAACCTTTCCAACCTTTTGCATTTTCTCTAATACTTTTTCACGACTTTTTGCTTGTTTCGCTTTACGAATTTTATTTTTTTGAATAAAGCTCTCTAAATGTGCAATTTCCTTTTGCTGTTTCGTATATGCTACTTGTAATTGTTTCCTTTGTAGTTCATAATTACGCAAAAAACTCTTATAATCGCCTACATAGCGCTTAATTGCACGCTCATCTAGATGATAAATAACATTCGTAATATTGTTCAAAAATATTTCATCATGCGAAATGATAATATAAGCTTTTTCATACATTTGTAAATATAATTGCAACCATTCTATATGTGCTGTATCTAAATAGTTAGTTGGCTCATCTAATAATAAAACATCCGCTTTTTCTAAAAGGAGTTTCCCAAGTAACAACTTTGTCCGCTGACCACCACTTAACTTTGAAACATCCTTTTCCAATCCTATTTCAAACAAGCCTAAGCCGGTTGCTACTTCCTCAATTTCTGTATGAATTTGATAAAAATTAGAATTCTCCAATATATTTTGTAACTCTCCATACCTTACTAACAATTTCCCTACTTCTCCTGCTCCAGCCATCTCTTCTGTAAGTTTTAACATTTCACGTTCCAACTCATACAGGTTAGAAAACGCACTTTGCAAGTATTCTTCAATTGTTATGCCTTCTTGTAAATCTATATGCTGTTGTAAAAAGCCAATCTTCACATGTGGAAACCATTCAATTTTCCCATCATCATGTATAAGTTCTCCTGTTAACAAGCGTAATAATGTGGATTTTCCAATTCCATTTTTCCCTACTAGCCCAACATGTTCACCCTTTAATAATCGAAAGCACGCATTATATAAAATGGTTTTCTCACCATATGAATGACTTACATTTTCTACTGTTAATATACTCATTTTTTTCTCTCCTTTTCTTATGATCCATAAGCTAAAGAGAGAGAACAACAGTATAAAGCCTTATTTAGTTATACATATAAAAATGGGTAAGGTGAATACACCTTACCCATTACATATTATCGTAAGAAAGGATTAAGGTTCTTTACCTGCTGTCTTCAATTTAGCTTAATCTTTAAAAATGGGCAGACTTCTCCCGTATCAAGCTAAAACCATTTGAAGAACAGTTGATAAAGTCATTTTATCCTTCCACTCCTTTAACATTTGTTATATTAAGAGTATAAACCACTCTATTATATTCTATTCTCTACTTTTTCTTTTGTTCCTTCTTCCAATTTATCCGGTGTTAATGAATCCACTATTTCCCCTATAGATTTCATCTTTCTCCTCCTATATAAAAAAGCCTCTTAACAGCAATTATACCAACAACTGTTAAAAGACTCTTTTCTATTTTTTCATGTAAGGAGCTAATACTCTTAAAATTTCTTCCTTATCCTTCTTTAACTCAAGCGATGTTAACATATCCATCGTTCGCGGCCTAAGTAATTTCACTTGTACCTCTCCAACAATTGATGCCGGTCTTTGAGATAAAATAAGTACGCGATCAGAAAGCAAAATTGCTTCATCTAAGTCATGTGTAACCATAACAATTGTCTGCTTTTCTTGATGCCAAGAATTTAAAAGCCAACTATGTACTTCCATTTTTGTAAATGCATCTAATTTTCCAAAAGGCTCATCAAGCAGCATAATTGGCTTTTCACATAAATATGTGCGAAGGAAACTAATTCTTTGACGCATTCCACCTGATAACTCATCTGGATAATGGTCTGCATATTCATCTAGTTCAAACTGCTTTAATGCTTCCATTCCTTCTGTCAGCCTTTGTTTTTTAGACTTTCCTTCAATTTCCAATGGAAGAACGATATTTTGCAAAGCCGATCGCCACGGTAGTAATAAATCTTGTTGCGGCATATAACTAACAACATCTTGTTTTTTTACATACTCCTCGTTATAAAACACTTCTCCGCTCGTTGGTTGTTCAACACTTGCAATCATATTTAATAATGTACTTTTTCCACAACCACTCGGACCTACAAAAGAGACAAACTCTCCCTCTTGTATAGAAGCACTAATATTTGCTAATACATTCTTTCCATCGAAAGCTTTTACAATATCTTTTATTTGTAATCCACTCATTTTTCACTTGGAAGGAATTCATTTGTAAAGGCATCTTTTACATCGATTTTCTTTTTAATAACTTTGTTGTCATATAAGAAATTCATGTAATTTGTCCAAATCTCTTCCTTCTGTACTCCCCACGCTTTTGCATCATCTTGATACTTTGTACTTAACCATTTTTGGCTTTCTTGTACTAATTCTTTATTCAAATCTGGAACAGCTTTAATTAAAATATCCGCAGCTTCTTTCGGTTCTTTAATTGCAAAATCATAACCTTCTGTCGTTGCAGTCATGAACTTTTTCACAAAATCTTTATCTTGCTTCGTATGTTTTTCACTTGTAATAATAACAGGACTATAGAAATCGAGCGCTGGATCTAAGTCTTTCACCATAATTGTATTTAACTCTTTTCCTTGACGCTTCGCTTCAATTCCATCCCATCCATAATAAATCCATTCAAAGTCTGCATCACGACCGATTGATTTAAAGAAATCTGTTTGTCCAAGAATAATTTTTTCAACTTTATTAAAATCAGCTTGATGTTTATTCATAATCGTCTTTAACGTCGCTTCTTCTGCTGGTCCTCCCCAGCCGCCGTAACGTTTACCTTCAAAATCTTTTGGTGACATCATATTATCTTTTTTAAGTGATGCAAAAGCTGAAGTATTATGCTGGATAATCGCTCCTACAGATACAACAGGAATACCTTCAACACGAGCTAACGTTACATTTTCTTGTGCACTTATTGCAAAATCGGCTTTCCCTGAAGCTATCATTTGTTCCGCTGTAACATTATCACCTGGTTGAATAATTTCTACATCTAACCCTTGTTTTTTATAATAATCTTTCGTCTTCGCTACGTATAAACCAGTATGGTTTGTATTAGGAAACCAATCTAAAACTACTTTCACTTTCTTTTCTTTGCTTGTATTCTCTTCTTTCTTCGCCGTATTACATCCGGCAACACCAACTGCTAATAATGCAGCTAACATAATTTTTAAACCTTTTTTCATTTTCTGCCGCCCTTTCTATATATCCATGGTGCTGTTATTCTTGCCATAAATTCAACAATAAAGTACAGGAATAATGTCACCATGACGATAATTGCTGCAACACCAAATACTCGAGCCGTTAAAAAGGATTTCGTTGCTCTTGTGAGCATAACTCCTAATCCTTCACTCGCACCAAGCCATTCCCCAATAATCGCTCCCATCACACTATATGTAACAGCAATTTTTAAACCTGAGAAAAAGTACGGGAGCACTGCTGGAAATTTTACTTTCTGATAAATTTGCCACTTTGTCGCCTTCATCGTTTGTAATAACTTCAGCATATTTTTATCTACCGTTTGGAAACCTTCTAAAATGCTAAGCGCAATTGGGAAGAAACAAACAAGAATAACAACCATTACTTTTGGCAACATTCCGTATCCAAACCAAATAATAAATAATGGTGCGAGCACAACTATTGGAATTGTTTGCGAAATAACGAGCAGCGGATTCATTAAAATCCGAAATAAAGGGATGACATCCATAATGATAGCAATACTCGTCCCAAGTAAAATTGCAAAAAACAACCCAATTATTACTTCCTGTAACGTTTGCACTGTATTCGGTAATAGTAAATCTTTCATTCCAATTAACTCTTGCACAATTGCAGACGGCTTCGGTAAAATCCACGGCTCAATTTTAAATAATGAAACAGATCCTTCCCATATAGCAATGAGAAGGATAAGCCAAATTGTTGTGATTATTTTAGATCGCTTCTGGTTTTGCATATTCATCACGGTACTTCCAAACTTTTTCGTCAATCGTTACGCCCGTACTTGGACGATAGTGAATTTTAATAGAAGTGATCACTTCTTCTGCTCCAGCATCGACGCAAGCTTGTTGCGCGCGTTTAATGACGTCAAGAAGTACATCTAATTCTCCTTCCAACGTTGTTTCCATTGCCCCTACTTCATAACGAACTCCCGACTGTTGTACAACTTCAATTGCTTTATCAACAACGGAATACACATCTTTGTTCTTCGCTTGTGGTACTACTGAAAATGAAATTGTAACTTGTTGTGACATAATAAAATCCCCCTTACAAAATATTGTTTCAAAAAAAAGAAAAGGCTTTCCTACCATGTAGGAAAGCCTTGTATACAAGTTATTCTATAATAACTTATGCTACATCACTTTAAAGTAACTCCCTACGCTGGCATTATCCAGATCAGGTTGAGGGTCGATGTATACTTACATCCTCTCAGCCAATTGGCTCCCCGGTTCTTAATTCGTTTTCATTGTAGCATGATTTATTTTATTGAACAAACAAAAGCGTACATATCATTTCATTATTTTCGGAAAATATCCAACTTCTTCTGTCTATACCTTTATTTCCCCCTCAATTCGAGCTAATCCATATATCGTTCTCTCGTTAAAGAAATCTTGAATTGTTAAATCTGGAAAATCTTCTTTTAATAACGCTAAAGCTCTCAATACTTTTAATGAATGCACACCAATCTTTGAGATTCCTAATACATCAATCCAAGCTTTTGCTATTCTTTCTTCAACTTCATTAGACGGTGTATATTATGTTATTAACTTTTAAATTCTCCTATTAACTCTTGTAGCTCCTGTGAAAGCCAACTTAAAGAAGTAGCCAATTCTGCTATATCTTGTACAGACATTTCTTGCTCCTTCATACTCGCTTCAACATTACTGCTACTATTTGCATACGTATTTGCAATATGAGATAGTTCATTTACAACTTGAACGATATTTTGGCTATTTTGCAAAATATCATTTGAATTGCTAGAAACGGCTCTAACTTGCTTTGTAACAGATTGTGCTGATTTTGAAATTTTCTCAAAGAAAGCACCGCTACTTTGAACAAGGGTAATTCCAGATTCCACTTCTTTTGAACCTTTCTGCATTGAAACTACAGCCTCTTCTGCTTCAGCCTGTGTCTCCCCTATTAATTTAGCTATATCTTTTGCCGATGCTTCCGTTTTCTCCGCTAATTTACGCACTTCATCTGCGACAACAGCAAATCCTCTTCCAGCTGCTCCAGCACGTGAAGCTTCAATAGAAGCATTTAAAGCTAGTAAGTTCGTTTGATTTGAAATACCTGTAATTACAGTTACAATGTCACTTATTTCTTTTGATCTTGTTTCCAACGAATAAATGATAGAAGATAAATCTTGTACTGCTTTTTGAATTAAACTCATTTGATTAATAATTTGTTCAATAACTCCATTACCCTCAACCGAATGTTGCTCCATACCTTCTGAGGTAGTGGAAACTTGTTTCGCAGCCCCTGTTATTTCTTCCATCTTATTTTCCATTTCATGTACAATCCATAAACATTGTTGTATAGAAGTTTCTTGCGACTGAGCCCCAGATCTTAATCCTACAATAGAACCCGCAATCTCTTGAACTGCCATACTATTCTCCTCTGTACTTGCTGACAATTCTTGCGAAGATGAAGAAACCTGTTCTGCCGTCTGCTTCACTTTATCTATAATTCCTCTAAACTTCTCAATTGTGTTATTAAAATACGAATTAATAATACCGATATCATCTTGTCTTTCCACTAATTCAATACTTAAATCTCCTTCACCCACTTTACGTAATCCTTCACGTAAATCTTGTAATGGAGCAAGTGAATTACGTACAATCAAGAATTGAATAAAAGTCGCAATTAAAACTGAAATACAAATAAACATTAAACCTTGCATAATAAATTTCTTCTTTGTACTAGGAACAATAGACGCATCTAAATCTGCTGCAACAATTGCAACAATATTTTCTTCTCCATCTGTAATTGGCTCTAATATTGTTACCCATGATCCCAGTTCATCTTCATATATTTCCGTTATTTGTGCTTTTTTCGTGGCCATTACTTTATCGTATGCCTTCATCCAACGAACTGGTTGTTCATAATAGTCTCCTGGTTTTACTTGAACAGCATTCGCTAATTCTGTAGTCAAACCAACTATTTGAAGCTCACCTTTTGCATTTGTTTTTGCTCCAACAACATACGTTTGTCCAACACTTTTCAATTCTTTTGTAACTTCATCTAACTGCTTTGTTAATTTAGTTCTTTTTTCTTTTTGTGCCGTCGGGTTTTTCGCGACATCTCTTACTACTTCTGCCTCTAATTTATGTAATACCGTATCCCCTGTTTCAATAGACTGTCTTTCAAATATAGACATCATACTATTTTGAAACATATTAAAACTTAACGCCCCCATACTACCAACAAGCGTTAAAATAACGAGTACAGTTAACAATACATTCTTTTGAAGAAACGATAGCTTATGCCAATATTTTTTCATTCACATTACCTTCCTTAATTCAGTTAATACAAAATAATAATTTCAAAACACACCCTTTAATTGATAACCATTCTCAAATATAAACCAAAAAAAAAAAAAAAAGACCAATGAAAAAGCATTGGTCAAAACCAACCCTATCCGTCCGGTAACTGGCTAGCATAGTCATTTGACCTTAGCCCCTGTAGTTTTGCGTCCTCATGTTTCCATCAGTTTGCCTTTCTCGCTGAACGAGTTGAACGATATGGGAGTTCTATGAGAATTTAAATATACTCTTTCAAAGATTACAACATAAAAATTAAAATGTCCACTTATTTAGAGATCTAAATATGAAGTTTTAATGTATTATTTTTTCGAAATAATTTAACAAAATACGTGAATGTTACATTTCTTATGTTATATAATAAAAAACGTATATAACACAAGGATTATTCTGGATATTTATTTAATTTCCATTCAAATTAAACTATTCGAATATATCTTAACTTACGAATTTCGGAGGTAGTTTATCATGTTTTGGCTACAATTTCTTACGTTACTACTCTGCATTTTTATTGGTGCACGCTTAGGCGGAGTTGGTCTAGGAGTAATGGGTGGCGTTGGTATGGCAATACTTGTTTTCGTCTTCCACTTACAACCTACAGCTCCTCCTATTGATGTAATGCTTATGATTTTAGCAGTAATTACAGCTGCCGGTGCTTTGCAAGCTGCTGGAGGAATGGATTATCTCGTCCACCTTGCTGAGAAAGCATTACGAAAAAATCCAAAGCGCATTACATTTTTTGCTCCTATTGTTACTTATTTATTCACGCTATGCGCGGGAACTGGTCATGTCGCTTATTCTGTACTTCCCGTTATCGCCGAAGTATCTCGCGAATCAGGAATTAGACCTGAACGACCAATGTCAATTGCCGTTATCGCTTCCCAGCAAGCCATTACAGCTAGTCCAATATCGGCTGCAACAGTTGCACTTTTAGCAATGTTAGCCGACTATAAAATCACCTTGTTAGATATTTTAAAAGTTAGTATCCCTTCTACTTTCATCGCTTGTATGGTAGCTGCATTCGTTGCTAGTAAAATGGGAAAAGAATTAAATGAAGACCCTGAATACTTGAAGCGATTAAAAGAGGGAATGATTCCTAAACTTGAAGAGAAAAAAGAATTTATAGGTTCAAAAGGTGCGAAATTATCAGTTATTCTTTTCCTAGTCGCAACTTTCCTTGTTGTACTTCTCGGTTCATTTGAAACACTTCGTCCAGGATGGATGGTTGATGGGAAATTAGTTCGTCTGTCAATGCCAAACACAATTGAAATGGTCATGTTAACTATTGCTGCTCTTATTATTATTTTCTGTAAACCGAATGTGGAAAGTATTGTAACTGGTAACGTCTTTAAAGCGGGCGCAACAGCAGTTGTTGCTATTTTTGGTATCGCTTGGATGGGAGATACTTTCTTCAACGGAAACTTAAATATAATTCAAGGATCAATTCAACACTTAGTGACAAGTGCACCATGGCTATTTGCTATCGCACTATTCATTCTATCTATTTTACTGTATAGCCAAGCAGCAACAGTTCGTGCTTTAATGCCACTTGGACTATCACTTGGTATTCCGCCAGCATTACTTATTGCAATGTTCCCTGCAGTAAATGGATACTTCTTCATTCCAAACTACGGGACAATTGTTGCTGCAATTAATTTTGATCGCACTGGTACAACAGGAATTGGTAAATATGTTTTAAATCATAGCTTTATGATTCCTGGCCTGATCGCAACCTTTACTTCTATCGGAATTGGAATGCTCTTAATTTCAATTATGTTTTAAATAAAAGCACAAACCTACAATTTCAAAGGGTTTGTGCTTTTTTAATCAAACGTTTGTTTAAATAAAGTGAAACTTTAATCAGTGGGGTTTTTATTCATCCCCCACTGATTATTAGCCCGCACCAATCGGGCTTTTACGGGCGTAAGACCCCCACCTAACTTCTTTTCTCCGGCCGAATTTTGAGGTGGGAGTCTTACTGCTCACAAATAGCGGGATAAACGAAACAACTCATTTTGCGACTCTACAAACTCTTATTTACTTCCTCAGCTAATTTCTTCGTACTTTCATACGCAGATTCCGCTAAGCTAATCGCTGAAATAACTGAAACACCATCCGCACCAGCTTCTATAACAGAAGCTGTATTTTCAATTGTAATCCCACCAATCCCAACGATCGGTATTGTAATCTCTTGTTCCCTAAAATACTTTAGACCTTCCGTTCCTTGAACCGCTTTCGTATCTTTTTTCGTACTCGTCGGGAAAATTGGACCAACTCCTAAATAATCAGCTCCATTTTCAATCGCCCAGCGTGCTTCTTCAATTGTATGTGTAGATACTCCAATAATTTTATCTCCCATTTTTTTACGAACAGATGTAATTCCTTCATCATCTTGTCCAACATGCACGCCATCTGCATCTAACTCGAGGGCTAGTTCCACATCATCATTTACGATGAATGGTACACCGTACTCCTTGCAAAGCGCTTGTAGTTCTTTCGCAAAATCAATACGTTTCTCTCCCGTTAAAGCCCCTTCTCCCTTTTCACGAAGTTGAAAAATTGTTATACCACCTTCTAGTGCATCTCTCAATACTTGTAGTGGCTCCTTCGTACAATTGTTACTTCCCATAATAAAATATACTGATAATAACCTAGACATTTCATCCATTGTAATACGCGACATCTAGTTCCCCTCCTTACTGTATAACCTCAATCTTTCCATACTTCTCAATATCATCTGAAGTTGTATTCGCTAACTGATTTAAAAATTCAATTTGGAAGCTTCCTGGTCCATTCTCTACTGTTTTCGAAGCCGCCATTTCTGCTGCTACTCCATAGAATGTTAATGCGGCTACTGCTGCCTTTACATAATCCTTTTCTACCGCAACAAATGCTCCTATTACAGAAGTTAGTAAACAACCTGTTCCAGTAACTTTCGTTAAAATAGGATGGCCATTTCGAATACGAATAGTTCGCTCTCCATCTGTAACAACATCTTCTTCTCCGGTAATTACCGCAACTGTATTTAATTCATCCGCTGCCTGTTTTGCAATATTTACAACATTACCATTCCCAGTACCAGCGTCTACACCTTTAATTTCCCATTTTTCATTAATAACATTAGCAATTTCAGCTGCATTTCCACGAATTATCGCTAAATCGATTTCAGCTGGAATATATCTCGCAACTTCTGTTCGATAAGAAGTTGCTCCTGCTCCAACTGGATCAAACAATACTGGTACATCATTCTTATTTGCTGATTTACCAGCAAGTAACATCGCTTCTACCTCTTCAGGACGAAGTGTACCCATATTTAAAACAAGAGCTCCCGCAATGCTAGCCATTTCTGCTATTTCTTCTTTTGCATACGCCATTACAGGCGATGCTCCTAATGCTAACAAACCGTTTGCTGTAAAATTTGTTACAACAACATTTGTAATATTATGCACGAGTGGATTAGACTCTCTCACCAATTCCACGACTTTACTAATTTCTTGTACATTCATTCTTTTCATCTCCTAACTTTAATGATGGGAGATACACAAAAAGACACTTTGCGTACGCAAAGTGTCTGAACATGTGCTTTTACACTCTCCCTACGCTGGCATTATCCAACAGGTTCAAATGGTCAATGACGGATTAGCCATACTCTCAGTTTGTATCCACAAACTCCCATGTGTTTCTTATTCACTTACTTCAGAGTCTACTCTTATTCTAGTAAAATAACAAGTTCTTTACTTTACTATATAAAAAGAGTGATAGGAACTTATAAAATGTACCCTATAGAATAGACACTGAAAAAAAAGTCTATTCTATAGGGTATTTCTTGTATAATGAGAGAAAATTGTGATCAGAGAAGGTTCAAAATGACAAAAAAGCTATTTACAAAAAGAGACATTCAAATTCTATCAAATAACCCATACATAAAATCTGTAAGTCAGAAAGGTATCACTTATACAGATGAATTTAAGCGTATTTTTATTGAGGAAAATGAGAAAGGAAAACTGCCTCGAAATATTTTTGAAGAATGTGGTTTTGATATAGATATGATTGGAATGAAACGAATTATGTCATCAGGAAGTAGATGGCGTGCTGCTTACAGAAAAAATGGTGTATTTGGTTTGCGAGATACACGCACCGAAAACGCTGGAAGAACTCTTGAGAGAGAGCTTACGTTGGAAGAGAAGTATGCTCGTTTAGAAGCCGAACGGAACTTACTAAAGGCAGAAAATGAATTGTTAAAAAAGATCAAACTTATAGAAAGATAGAAGCAATTGATAAAACAATAAGCATAATAAACAAATATCTTTTTTTCATAATTTCTTCATGGTGCAGATTATGTTCTGTCGCCATCATTTGATTTCAAACAGATTATAATCCTATCATCTTATCCCCCTCATCTATTTATAGAATGATAGCAATCATAACTCTTATTGGTAGAAACCTTTTCTTGCCTACTTATGCTTTAAATGAAATTCATTTACAATGTCAATGAATACGCCTTAAAATCTGACATTTATACAAATCCTTTATTTATATAAGTAAAACTCTCACACGTATATTTCATCACAAATAACTCAAACCGTCAGCAAGACTGAATAGAACAAAGATGTATGCTATATTTAACGTATGGAAATTTGAAAGGATGTTTTTAAATATGGCAAAAAGTATTGTAATTGCTGAAAAACCTTCTGTTGCACGTGATATCGCACGTGTACTGAAATGTGATAAAAAAGGAAACGGCTATCTTGAAGGTAGTAAATATATTGTTACTTGGGCTTTAGGTCATCTCGTTACATTAGCTGATCCAGAAAGCTATGATGTGAAATATAAAAAGTGGGATTTAGAAGATTTACCAATGCTACCTGAGCGTTTAAAACTAACAGTTATTAAACAAACAGGGAAACAGTTTAACGCTGTAAAAAGTCAGCTTCTTAGAAAAGATGTAAATGAAATCATTATAGCTACTGACGCCGGTCGTGAGGGAGAGTTAGTCGCACGCTGGATTATCGATAAAGTTAAAATGCAGAAACCGATTAAACGTTTATGGATTTCATCGGTTACCGATAAAGCAATTAAAGATGGCTTCGCAAATTTAAAACCTGGAAAAGCATATGACAATCTATATGCTTCGGCTGTCGCACGTTCAGAGGCTGACTGGTATATCGGGCTTAATGCGACTCGAGCATTAACTACTCGCTTTAATGCCCAACTAAATTGTGGTCGTGTCCAAACACCTACTGTAGCCATGATTGCAAGCCGTGAAGATGAAATCAAACATTTCAAAGCTCAAACTTACTATGGTATCGAAGCTCAAACAGCTGAGAGGTTAAAGCTAACTTGGCAAGATACAAAAGGAAATAGCCGTAGCTTTAATAAAGAAAAAACTGATGCAATCGTGAACAAAATTAGTAAACAAAATGCTACTGTTGTAGACATTGATAAAAAACAAAAGAAATCGTTCGCTCCTGGTCTTTACGATTTAACTGAACTACAACGTGATGCGAATAAAATATTTGGTTACTCTGCGAAAGAAACATTAAACATTATGCAAAAATTATATGAACAGCATAAAGTTTTAACGTACCCTCGTACAGATTCACGCTATATTTCATCTGATATTGTCGGAACACTTCCAGAGCGTCTGAAGGCGTGCGGAGTTGGAGAATACCGTCCTTTAGCACATAAAGTATTGCAGAAACCTGTAAAATCTAATAAATCATTTGTTGATGATAGTAAAGTAAGCGATCATCACGCGCTTATTCCAACAGAGAGCTATGTAAACTTCTCAGCTTTCACAGATAAAGAACGTAAAATTTATGACTTAGTTGTAAAACGTTTCTTAGCTGTTTTATTCCCGGCCTTTGAATATGAACAACTAACATTGCGCACGAAAATTGGTGACGAAACGTTCATCGCACGAGGAAAAACGATTTTACATGCTGGTTGGAAAGAGGTTTATGAAAATCGATTTGAAGATGATGATGCAATCGATGATGTAAAAGAACAAATCTTACCTCGCATCGAAAAAGGCGATACATTAAACATAAAACTAATTGTCCAAACATCAGGTCAAACAAAAGCACCTGCACGCTTTAATGAAGCAACATTACTTTCAGCGATGGAAAACCCAACAAAATACATGGATACGCAAAACAAACAACTTGCTGACACGTTAAAGTCAACTGGTGGATTAGGTACTGTAGCTACACGAGCTGATATTATCGACAAGTTATTCAATTCGTTCTTACTTGAAAAACGTGGTAAAGATATTCATATTACTTCAAAAGGCCGTCAGTTACTTGATTTAGTGCCAGAAGAACTGAAATCTCCTACACTAACTGGTGAATGGGAGCAAAAGTTAGAAGCTATCGCTAAAGGAAAATTAAAGAAAGAAGTATTCATTTCAGAAATGAAGAACTATACGAAGGAAATTGTTACTGAAATTAAATCAAGCGATAAAAAATATAAGCACGACAACATTTCAACAAAGTCTTGTCCAGACTGTGGTAAACCAATGTTAGAAGTAAACGGTAAAAAAGGTAAAATGCTTGTATGCCAAGATCGCGAATGTGGTCACCGTAAAAATGTATCCCGCACTACAAACGCACGCTGTCCTCAGTGTAAAAAGAAACTAGAACTTCGTGGTGAAGGAGCAGGCCAAATTTTCGCATGTAAATGTGGCTATCGTGAGAAACTTTCTACATTCCAAGAGAGACGTAAAAAAGAATCTGGAAACAAAGCTGATAAACGTGACGTCCAAAAATATATGAAACAACAGAACAAAGAAGAAGAAGAACCATTAAACAATCCATTCGCAGAAGCATTAAAGAAATTAAAATTTGATTAAACAAAAAGGTTCCTACCACTATCGGTAGGAACCTTTTATTTTTAATGAATAATTTTACTTCCTTTTGCGTTCTCAACAAACTTTTCACTTGATTTGTTAATTGGTTTTTTCAGTAATAATGCAGCTACAACCATGATTACTACGAAAGCACTTAACACAAGTAAATCTCTAGTTACTATATCCCAAAGCATTCCACCTACTGTTTCACGAATTGCACTAATAGCATATGTGAATGGTAAGAACGGATACAATGCTTGGAAGAACGGTGGTGTCATTTGAATTGGGAACGTGCCGCCCGATCCTGCTACTTGCAGTACAAGTAAAATGATCGCCATCGATTTCCCAACGTTTCCGAAAATAGAAACGAGTGAGTACACGATACAAACAAATACTCCCCCAATAAATAAACTAAATAACACAAACCAGAATTTATCGACTACGTACGTACCGAGTAAGAACATATCCCCCATCGATACGATAAACGCCTGTGAAAGACCTATCGTTAAGAATGTTAATAAACGTCCAAAGTATATTTCATGGCTCTTATAATTAGCGCCCTCTTCATGTACTTCTACCGTTAATAATGAAACCATTAATAATGCGCCTACCCATAATGCAAGCACTGTATAGAATGGTGACATTGCTGAACCGTAGTTCGGCATCGCAAATAATTTATTCTCTTTTAAATTTACTGGATTCGCGAAGTAATCACTTTGCTTTTCAACATCATTTTTCAATAAGCGTATGATGTCTTTTATATCCTCTTCTGATTCAAAATCACGAATTTTATTTGCTAATTCTTTAATCTTTTTCTGAGTAGCTGGCATTTCAGCTTTAATATCTGCAATTTTCTTTTGGCCATCTACTAAGCCTTTTGATGAGTCTTCAAGTAATTTTTTCACATCTGGAAGCTTCTTATTTGCCTCGCCTAAAATTTGAGATGTATTTTTAGACATCTCTTTTGTACGAGCAATTGCTGTGTTAAAGTTTGGAACAATTTCTGAATCGTATGTTGCTAAGAAATCTCCTAATTGAGCTGAAGCATTTTTAGTTGCTTCATTAATACTTTCTACAACCTCTTTTGTAGGCTTCTGTCCATTGTTAATTAGTGTAGTTGCCTTATTCGTTGCATCTATACCTTTTTGAACAGTATTTTGTGCTTTATTCAATTTTGCAATTCCATTATTAAGGTTTTTGCCACTATTTACATCTGCTAATACCTTATTTGTGCTTTCTAGAACCGGAATCGCATCACCAATTAGATTCTTAGTAGCTTGTAATTGACCATTTAAATCGTTTAAAGCTACTTTTGTGCTATCTAATCCATTAACACCTCTATTATTTACGTCTGCTATAACACCTTCAAAATTATTTTTTGCCTTATCATATTCATTTTTCACAGTATCGTATGCTTCATTTGCATCAGCTTTAGCTTCATTTGCATCAGCTTTAGCTTGATCAACTGTGCTAACTGCTTTTTTATAATCTGCTACAAATGTTTCATTGTAATCTTTTTCAGCTTGATCAATTAATCCATTTGCTGCATCTAGTTTTTGATTTGCTACATCTGTTACATCTTTCTTTACTTCTTGTCCTGTACCAATAACATTTACAATATCTTTAATACCGTTGTTTGCATTTTCCATACCGCTTTTAAGCTTAGTTAAGCGATCCACTCGCCCTTGGAAAAAGCTTTGACCAAAATCAGTCGTAGCCGATTTTTGAAGTTCAGTAAATACATTAATAAGGTATGCAACACTATCTGTACGACCTTGAAGATTTTCAGAAACCGCATTAAGATCTTGCTTTGCCTTTTCTGGATCAAACTGTCCATTTTGCAATCCATTCACAACACTTTTTCCATATGCTGTTCCTGCACGTGCTGAGTTTAAAACATTATTCGCCGTTTGATTAATATTTCTTGCAATATTTTTATAACCTTCATCATTTAACTTTGAAAGATCTGGACGTGCTGGAAACTCAGGTAATCCCTTCATACCAGAAAGGTCTATCCCTGGATTCATTAAAAAGTTCGTAAACGTATTTGCTTTGTCCATTACATCTTTAGCCGTTGTTAAATGATTTCGTATCGTCCCAGGTGCATTTTGCAATGTTTCATCATTTCTCGCAAAGAACTTATCTAAATTCCCTAACGCTTCTTGCCCATCATTAATAACACTCTCTACAACTGGCAACTCTTTCTGCGCTACCTTCACAACATCTTCTGCCCGAGTCGCATCATCTAATGCCTTATCCACAAGTGTATTCATTTCTGGGAACTGCGCTTCTAACTTAAATACGAGATCCTTGACCTTCTCAATACTTGGTAAGTTAGTTTCTAAATCGATTCCAAGGTCATTGAAGATTTTAAAAATCTCACCGTTTGCTGTTTTAACAAAGTTTTTACTAACCTCTTCTGTAAGACCCGATGCACCTTTAGCTGTAATCTTCGGTGCAATGGCATTCACCTTTTCATTTACGTAATAATCAATTTCCGGTTTCTGTGGATTTTCATTCAAGACTGTTGCAATCTTTTCAGAAAAATCTTTTGGAATAGTAATACTTGCGGAATAATCTCCACGCTCTACTCCATAAATTGCTTGCTTTTCATCGACAAACTTCCACCCAAAATTTTTGTCCTTCTTAAGTGAATCTACAATTTCTTTCCCAATGTTAATATCTTTCCCTCTTAAATTCGACCCAACATCTTGGTTAGAAACTGCAATCTGGATTCCTTTCGTATTTCCGTAAGGATCCCAAGAGGCTTTAATGTTAAACCATGCATATAACGATGGTAGAACCATCAAACCTAATACAATAACAATTGCAGCCCAATGTTTGGCTACATTCCGTAAATCTGTCTTATAAATACGCCAAATCTGTTTCATATAAGCAATCACCTAATTATATATTTTTCCTTCTTTAGAAAATGATACATACATTTTGTAATTATATCACTTTCTACATCGTGGATTAAACGAAAACATACTATTTTTCCCATTAAATATTTCACTTACTTCATTATATAACGAAGTAAAAAAAGTATGCATACAAAATGACCAAATTAGTTTTACATTCAATAATAACAAATATATAGGAAATGTCATAAAAAATACAAGTATTTTCTCTTGGGAATACTTGTATTTATCAAAAAACCCTCCCAGCTTTTCATTATCTGTGAGGGTTTCTTCTATTATATACCTAATTGTACTTCTACACCGAAATGATCAGAAATTACATTTCGATTTGTGCCATTAAAAATGACTTTTGAAGAATTAACTGTTTTACTTTGATTGCTTAATATTAGGTCGATTCGTAAGTTTTGTTTATTTTTATCCCAACCAGCAATTTCACCTTGGACAGTTGTTCCTTCATCCTTCTCTATCGCTAGTTCATATGTGTCATATAAACCTTTTTGCATCATATACTCATAGCCCTCTCCTTCCAAACGAGCATTGTTATTAAAATCACCCATTAAGAAGGAAAGTTCATTGCTATTTACACGCTCCATTAAACGATCAACTTGGTCTTTGAATGATTCTTCTTCATCATTCCACCAACCGAGATGGCAAGAATAAAACGTTATATTCTTATCATTATAAGCAATTGTTGCACTTACAATTTTGCGTGTTTTCCAATACGTTGTATCCTTATTTTCTGAGACAAAGAACGTATCTTCCTTTACAATGTTGTGCTTTGTTATAATTGCTAATCCTTCTTCGTACACATCATATCCAATATGAGAGAAATCCCAAATAATATTGTATTCTTTTACATTTAATGCTCTTAACTCTTCTAGCAGTAAAAGTCCAAAATTATCTTTTTTCTTGTTACCGCATACATTTTCAGCTTGTATAGACTGACTTACTTCTTGCAATGCGATCACATCATAATCTTCTTCTTGAATTACTTTAGCAAGATACTTTATTTTTTCAATTTGATTCTCTTCTTGCCAAGAGTGACAATTTAAAGTTAGCAATTTCATATTATTACGCACCTAACATATCTTGAATGTCTGACTTTAATACGTCAGCTTTCGGGCCATATACTGCTTGTACACCTTTATCTTTAACGATAAGTCCTAAAGCACCATTTTGTTTCCATTGTGCTTCTGGTGCAACAACATCTAAATCTTTTACTGTTACACGTAAACGTGTCATACAAGCATCTACGTCAGCAATATTATCTTTTCCACCCAATAAATTAATAACTTTTGTTGCTAATGAACCATCTTGTACATTTCCTGTTCCTTCTGATGACTCATCTTCATTATCAATATAGTTACCTGCACGTCCTGGTGTTGGTAAATTGAATTTTTTAATTAAGAAGTTGAATAATGTAAAGTTAAGACCGAAGAACACTAATGAAACAATGACAAAGTTGATTAAATCTCTCGTTAAACCTGCATTGACCATCATTGGTGTACGTGTAATTAACTCAATAAACCCAAATGCATGAACACGTAAATGAATCAAATCTGCTAATGCGAATGCAAGTCCTGTTGTAATTGCATATACAACATATAATACTGGTGCAATAAACATGAACATGAATTCAATTGGTTCTGTAACACCTGTTAAGAATACTGCTAATGCTGCTGATAAGAACATTGGTTTATATTTTGCACGCTTATCTTTATCTACGTTACGGAACATCGCGAATGCGATACCCATTAATGCTGCTGATGAACCAATAACTTGTCCAGCTTTGAAACGAGCTGGTACAACATTATTTAATAAATCGTTATATGCTTTCGTATCTCCATTTGCTAATAAGTTATTTAAATCTGTAATCCATGCAAGCCATAATGGATCTTGTCCTGCTACAATTTGTCCAACCTTTGAGCCAGTTAACATCGTATATGTTCCGCCTAGCTCTGTGTAGTTCATCGGAATCGTTAACATATGATGTAATCCAAATGGTAATAATAAACGTTCTAACGTTCCGTATACAAACGGTGCAACAACTGGTGCACTATCTTTAGATGCTGCAATCCAGCGACCAAATTCATTTAATCCACTTTGGATAAATGGCCATACAAGTGATAATACAATCGCAGTGACTGTAGACCAAACAATTACAACGAATGGTACGAATCGTTTTCCATTAAAGAATGCTAGTGCCTGTGGCAGTTTATTATAATTGTAGTATTTGTTATATAGAGTAGCTCCTAAGAAACCTGTGATAATCCCTACGAAAACTCCCATGTTTAATGCTGGTGCACCAAGTACAGAAGTGAAATAATCTTTTACAAGTAAATCACCTGCTAATGATGAAGAAACTGTCGCTTTTGAATCCGCTAACATTTGGGCGTTTACGCCAAAGATAGCTCCTGTAATTCTGTTTGTTAAGACGAATGCTAATAGTGCTGCAAATGCACCACCTGCGCGATCCTTCGCCCAAGATCCCCCAATTGCTACTGCGAATAAAATGTGTAGATTTGTAATAATTGCCCAACCGATGTCTTCCATTACGCGAGCAATTGTATGAACTGCGTTAATATCCCCAGCAGACATCCCAATTAACTTACCGATGGAAATCATTAAGCCAGCTGCCGGCATTACAGCTACAACAACTAATAACGCTTTCCCGAACTTTTGCCAAAAATCAAAAGACGTAATTTTCATCTGTTCTTCCTCCCTTTATTTATAACAACATAATGATTTAAATTATAATTTCTGTTTCTATTATGAAAACGATTCCTTACATCCCTTCTTTTTTGTTACGCAACCGTTTTCATAAATCTATTTTAATAAAAGCGTTTTCACATTGCAATAGAAATTTATTTTTTTTCATAAAAAAAGATGCTCTAAGAGCATCCTTTTTTATTATGCAATGCGATAAACCCTTGTTTCATAAGGTTTTAACGTGATTGTAGTTAATTGATCATGTTCGGCAACTTTATAGTTATTTAAAAGCAAACGTTTGCGTTCTAGTGCAAATGTATCCTCATTATACACTGCTTCCTCTTTCGAGATATTACTAATAACAATGATTTTTTCATCGTTTAATGTACGAGTATATGCGTAAATTTGCGGATTATCTTCTAAAAGTAAATCATACGTACCATAATTTAATACATCGTTCTCTTTTTTCAAGGCAATCATTTTTTTATAGAAATTGAAAATAGATCCCTCTTCATTTTTCTGCTTTTCAACATTAATTTCTTCATAATTTGGATTCATGCCAAACCAAGGTGTGCTCGTTGTAAATCCAGCATTACTTTCAGCACTCCACTGCATAGGTGTACGTGAATTATCGCGGCAAGAAGCCCATATAATTTCCATCATATCTTGATGCGATACTCCTTCTGCAATTTTCTCACGATATAAATTTTTAACTGCTACATCATCATAATCTTCAATATTTGGGAACTGAACATTTGTCATACCAATTTCTTGTCCTTGATAAATAAACGGTGT
Source organism: Bacillus cereus group sp. BfR-BA-01316 (assembly GCF_022664195.1). Classification (NCBI taxonomy): domain Bacteria; kingdom Bacillati; phylum Bacillota; class Bacilli; order Caryophanales; family Bacillaceae; genus Bacillus; species Bacillus cereus group sp. BfR-BA-01316. The sequence goes on along the minus strand of NZ_JAKUGX010000010.1, from coordinate 108,236 downwards.
GCCGTGCATAAAGAAATACATCGCGCCTAAAGCCGTTGCACTTTCACGCCAATATTCTTTATCATTTCCCCAAGTAGACACAATACGTGGCTTATCATGATTTTCAATGTATAAAGCATTCCATCCCTTATTTTCTAAACCTTTTTGCCACTTTGTTAATACTTTTTTCAACTCAACAACGTCAAGATCTTTCTTCTTTTCTGCATCCCATAAGCTTAAATGCTCAAATTGGAATACCATATTGAATTTACCGTTCTCTTCTCCAACCCAAAGATCAGCATCTTCAACTTTCACACCATTTGCTTCTCCAACAGTCATAATATCGTATTTAGCAAATGTGTTTTCTTTTAATTCTTCTAGTAATGGCTGAATACCATTGACATTCATATGTTTGTCAAAAGAAGGCACATACTTTAACCCTTTTGGGTTTGGCATATCCTGTAAACCATCTTCTTTTTTTATGTGGCTAATCGCATCGACGCGGAAACCATCAATACCTTTATCAAGCCACCAATTAACAGTATCATATAAAACTTCACGAACTTCTTTATTCTCCCAGTTTAAATCTGGTTGTTTACGCGAGAATAAATGTAAATAATATTGCTCTGTCACTTCATCATATTCCCATGCAGAACCATTAAAAATACTTTCCCAATTGTTTGGTTCCACGCCGTCTTTACCATCCTGCCAAATATACCAATCACGCTTCGGATTCTCTTTAGAAGAACGTGATTCAATAAACCACGGATGTTCATCACTTGTATGATTAATAACTAAATCAATAATAAGCTTCATGTCACGCTTATGAACTTCATCTAGTAATGCATCAAAGTCTTCCATCGTACCAAATTCATCCATAATATCTTGATAATCACTAATATCATAACCATTATCGTCATTAGGTGATTTATACATTGGACAAATCCAAATTACATCTATACCTAAATCTTTTAAATAATCTAGTTTTGCAATAATACCTTGTAAATCTCCAATACCATCACCATTTGAATCCATAAAGCTGCGTGGATAAATTTGATAAGCAACCGCTTCTTTCCACCATGTCTTATTCATAATCATTCTCTCCTTTTGCACCCCATTGAAATTTATGCAAACGTTTTCGTAACACTATCATAACAAAATATGAATAGTTTGCAACTGTTTTCATTGAACTCTATGTAGATTCCTTATTCTTATGCTTTATTTATTTCTCACAAAGGCAAATCTCATTCCTCACCTGCTCTTGTCCACGCACGTTACATACGCTTTTCATATATTAATTAAAAGCACTGCTTATTTTAGAAAGGAGTGATAAATTGAAACAAACAAAATTAACAGGTCGTATCGTTGTTCCCTCAGATCCTGACTATGACGTAGCCCGAATGAATTTAAATTTAAGTATTCCAAAACTCCCTTGTATTATTGTTTTTTGCCAAAATAAAAATGATGTCTGTAACGCCTTAAAATGGGCACGCGAACGTCATATACCATTTCGCTTAAGAAGTGGACGTCATAGCTATGAAAATTTCTCTCTTTTAAATCACGGACTTATTATTGATTTGAGTGAAATGAATAGAATTACTGTCCATACAGGGAATTTAGCAGCAACAATTGAGGCTGGCGCAAATCTAGGTACTGTTTATAAAGAGCTTTGGAAATATGGTGTTACAATACCAGCTGGTACAAGTGCAAGCGTTGGAATTGTTGGATTAACACTTGGCGGTGGAATCGGCATGCTTTCACGCTTATTTGGATTAACATGTGATCAATTAGTAGAAGTTGAAATGGTACAAGCATGTGGAAAGTTTGGTGCAAAAACCATTCGTGCCAATGAAAAGGAAAACCCTAACCTTTTTTGGGCATGCCGCGGTGGTGGTGGTGGAAATTTCGGAATTGTTACTTCCTTAACTTTTCGGACCCATCCTATAAAAAACGTATCCATTTTCTCAATCACATGGGAATGGGATGACTTTGTTGCTGCATTTCAAGCTTGGCAAAACTGGGCGCCTTATATAGATGAGCGTCTTACTTCATCAATTGAATTATTCTCCAAACAACGAAGTAAAATCGAAGTGAAAGGTGAATTTGTCGGCCCTCCCTCTGAACTCTATCTCTTATTATCCCCACTTCTTGAAACTGGTAATCCTTCTCTATTTATAGATGAAGTTCCTTATATAAAGGCTGTTCAATTCTTTAACAGTGGTAATATTCCTGAAAACTTCAAACGCTCTGGTTCCTATGTATATAAACCTATCCCTCTTAAAGGCATTCAAATCTTACAACATTTCCTTTCTCATGCACCGAATAAAGATGCGAGTATTTGGCACCAATCACTCGTAGGTGCTGTAGAAAATATCTCTCCTAATGAAACTGCTTATTTCCATCGCAAGGCAATCATTGCTCAAGAATATATTACCTCTTGGAAATGCGACGATGAAGAAAATCGAAATATACGCTGGGTTAAAGATTTACGAGAAAGCTTAGCGCCTTATACACTAGGTGACTATGTCAATTGGCCCGATATCGACATAAAAAATTGGCAAACTAGTTATTATGGATCTAACTTTCAAAGGTTACGTAAAGTGAAGACTGCATATGACCCTTGTAATGTTTTTCGTTTTCAACAAAGCATTCCTCCTTTCCATACGTAAAAAAGGAGGAATAAAATAAAAAATCATCCAACATGTCCGCTGCCTTATAGCATGTTGGATGATTCAAGTTAATGTTCTATATCGTTTCAAATTATTGCTCCTACTCATAAACTTTCAATTACGGGTTAATTGTATTTCTCATCATTTTCATGCAATGAATGTAATTTAATATTTGGTACTTTATCTTTTTCAATACTGCTATTATAAACAACAGGAATTTGAAATTCGAATTGCTTTGTCTCATGTTTTTGTAAATAGACTGGTTTCGGTACTTGATAACTTTTTGAATTCTCGTTTGCATTATCATATAAAACAACTTTTAATGCTTGTGAATGATTCCGATAATTTTTTAAAGTAACAATGCACTTTTGTTCGATATCCTCTCCATTTTTCTCCATTCTACACTGGCTATCTTCTTTTTTATATTCTATTGCTTCTACCCCTGTTTTTCCTGCGTAGTACCATGTTTTATTCAATGTCTGGAGGATGTTATTTAAAATAAACGGCATCATTAAAATCAATATACTAATGCCTACTACTTTTATCTTATTCATTGTTCTAAATGTACTAGATTCCTTTTTTCCTAGCCATTTTAAGAATAATATAAATGCAATTACATGTAGTACGAAAGAAACAATCAATATATTTGAGACTTTATAATCCATATAAATATATGTATGTACCGGAACCTTATAGAAATTGAATAGTTTTTCTCCAATTAATTCATTATCATTTGGAATTTTTAATAATAACAAAACCCCTATACTGTAACAAATAGCTACTAATCGATCATACTCAATTCGGACCATTCTTTCTCCCCGTCCCTTTGCTTTTTTATTATCGATTTTAGCTATTATTACCATACTATACAATCTTTTTATAGAGGATAACGTAAAAAAGCTCCTTATAAATATATAAAGAACTTTATTAATATGCAGTATGAATTAGAAAATCAATATGCAATTTTCACATAGAGATTTCCTCAAAATATGTTGGATTATGTATTGTAATTTTTTTATCCAGAATTGTAACAATACTATCATTTTTTAATTGTTTTAATACGCCGCTAACCGTCTCTCGAGACGTACCAGATATTTTCGATATTTCAATTGTTGTAAGTGGACAGGAAATTACAATCGTTTCGCCACTCTGTTCTCCTAAATCCTGCATTAAATAATTTAATGTTTGAATGACCCGATCTTGTGCATTAGGAATTGTAATATTTTGCACTCGATTTTCGTTTAGTTTTAATATCGATGATAATTGCTGAACAACGTACATTAATTGCGTCCTACTAGATTTCACCATATCTTCGAAAATTACTGTCGGAATATAATATACCTCTACATCTGTCATCGCTTCTGCCGTATAGTTATATCCTCTGTCTGTAAACATACCACCATAAGGAAAAATAGAATACCGCTTTACATAGTCATCATATAATAAATTTCCACTCTGATTTACCCGCTCTAACTTTACGAATCCATCTAACATGAAGTAAATTCTTTCTCTTGAATCCCCTTCTAAAAATAAAAATTGACCCTTTTTATAAGTTCGCCAATAGACAAACTCCGTCAAACCTTTCAATTTCTTTTCTGTTAAATGAGCAAATAATTCAAACTGCTTTAAATCTTTAACTACGTTCCGTCTATTCATAAAATTCCCTCTCTCTTGCTGTATGTTGGAGCGAAAAATCAAGAAAGCGTATTCAAGTTGAATTTTATCATAATTAACTTATATATTCGGATTTCACCATGAAAACTTTATGAACAATGAGTACAAAAAATATTAATAAATAAAAAGAATGAAGTTACTAACTTCATTCTTTTTTTACCAATAAGTAGAGTACATAATTATTTAAACATACATGCATACATCCTGTTTAGAAATAATAGTACCAGCTTTTTCTTCTAGTGCTTCATATACTTTTTCTAAAGACGTAATAATTGTTTTTCGTTTTGGATTTGTATTAACAAAATTAATAGCAGCTTCAATTTTTGGAAGCATACTTCCCGCAGCAAATTGCTGTTCCTCAATGTATTCTTCTAATTTATTCACTGTGACATGCTCTAATTTTTTTTGATTCAGTTGATTATAATTTACATACACATGATCAACTGCAGTTAAAATTACGAGCGTATCGGCATCTACTAATTCAGCTAATTTCTGCGCAGCGAAATCTTTATCGATAACCGCTTCAGTTCCTTTTAGCCCTTCTTCGGAATCAATTACTGGAATTCCACCACCGCCAACAGCTATTACTATATTTCCATCCTCGACCAAAGAATTAATCACTTTATGCTCATGAATACTTACAGGCTTCGGTGATGGAACAACACGTCTCCACCCTCTGCCAGCATCTTCTTTAAACACTGCTTTTGTTTCTTCCATTAATCTTCTGGCTTCTTCTTCTGTATAAAAAGGACCAATTGGTTTAGTTGGATTTTTAAATGCCTCATCTTTTTCATCCACGACAACGCGTGTTATAACCGTTGCTACGTCTTTTTTTATATTCCGTTTTTTCAATGCCTTTTCAATCGCATTTTCCATCCAATATCCAATCATCCCTTGGCTCATTGCACCACAAGTATCTAATGGCATTGCAGGTGTCTTTTCCGTTTCTGCAGCTTTTTGCTGTAATAAAATATTCCCCACTTGTGGGCCATTTCCATGCGCAATTACTATATCTACATCATTTTCCATTATTTTCACAAGTTGTTCCGCTGTTTTTTCTAACGCTTCTTGCTGTGCTCCCGCAGTAGCTTTTCCAGACTGTATCGCATTTCCCCCTAGTGCAACTACAATTTTTCTTCGTGCCATATTTCAGCCCTCCAGTTGATTTCGCTTTCACAGCGCTTTATAAAGTAATACTGCCTGTAATTAATCCATAAATCGCAAAGAATGCTAAAGCACCAATTGCTACCGATGATGCTAATTCTACTCGAGTAAATATTTGCTTTGAACTCTTTTGCTTTTGAACATTATAAAAAATAAAAATACCTGGCGCATATAAAGTCATTGTTAATAATAAATACTCTAAACCAGCTGCATAAACTAACCACACACCATAAATACTTGCTATCAGGCCAATTATTATATTTTTATTCCGATCTGCTCCTTCAGACTTTAAGCTATGCTTCAATTGATAAAATGCTGAAAAAGCATATGGGATTAAAATAGCTGAAGATGCTAAAGAAAATGCAAAGTTATACGCCTGATCGGAAACGATGAATGTTAATAAGAACATTTGAATTAAGCCATTTGTTATCCATAATGAATTTATTGGAGCCTTATTTTTATTTTCTTTCGCAAACCATTTTGGAAATACTCCGTCTTTAGCCGCTAAATATGGAATTTCAGAAGCGAGCAAAGTCCAACCTAACCAAGCACCTAATACAGAGATTACTAAACCTAAATTAATAAAGATAGCACCCCATTTTCCAACAACACTTTCAAATAAATAGGCCATAGCCGGGTTTTTCAAATTAGCAATATCTGCTTGCTGCATAAGTCCAAGAGACAATAATGTAATTAAAATGTAAATGATGAGTGTACCTATTAAGCCAATAACCGTTGCTTTCCCTACATCACTTCTATTTTTTGCTCGACTAGATAAAACAACAGCCCCTTCTACCCCAATGAACACCCATAAAGTTACAAGCATTGTACTTTTAACTTGGCTGCCAACCGCTCCCCATGAAAAAGAAACAGTTTGTCCCCAAAATCCATCTAGGAACGTATCAATATGAAACGCGAAGATTCCTATGACAATAAATACAAATACAGGTACTAATTTTGCGATTGTAGTTACTAAATTCACAAGTGCCGCTGATTGGACTCCACGTAAAATTAACATGTGAACACACCATAATAATACGCTCGCACCAATAATAGATGCCACATTTTGACCGCCTTCAAAGATTGGGAAGAAATACCCTAATGAAGAAAATAATAATGTGCCATAAGCTACATTACCAAGCCAAGCAGATAGCCAATATCCCCACGCACTATTAAACCCCATAAAATTACCAAATCCTGCTTTTGCATAGCTAAAAATACCCCCATCTAAATCTGGCCGTTTTACAGTTAGATTTTGAAAAGATAATCCAAGCGCAATCATCCCAATTCCTGTTATAACCCAGCCAATAATAATGGCTCCAACACCAGCACCCTTTGCCATATCACTTGCTAAATTAAATGCTCCACCACCGATCATCGAACCAACTACAAGAGCCGTTAATGTAAACAACCCTAATTTCTTATCTTCACCCATTCCACTCACCTCTCTTTAATTGCAATAACAATACTAAAGCAATAGTGAATGATAGTGTCTAAAGGAGGAGAAAGAAGAAAGGAAGACTCCCTTTCTTCTTTACTCCATGTTTCCTAAATTAGCTGCCATAACCGCTTTAATTGTATGCATTCTATTTTCAGCCTGATCAAATACTTTTGAATGTTTACTGCGGAATACTTCGTCAGTTACCTCCATTTCTTTCAACCCATATTTCTCATAAACTTCCTCGCCATACATCGTTTCAACATCATGAAATGCAGGTAAACAATGTAAGAAAATCACATTTTCATTTCCTGTTTCTTTAATCATTTGCATATTTACTTGATAAGGTTTCAATAACTCGACACGTTCAGCAAATTTTTCTTCTTCTCCCATAGATACCCATACATCTGTATAGATTACATCTGCATCCGCAACAGCTTCTTCCACATTACTTGTTATCATTACCTGTTCATTATATTTTTTTGCTAAATCAATTACTTCTTGCTCTGGCCATAAAGATTCCGGTGTACAAATACGTACATCCATTCCAACGATTGCCCCACCAACTAGTAAGCTATTAGCAACATTATTTCTTCCATCGCCAACGTAAACGAGCTTCACGTTTTTTAGTTTCCCTACATGTTCTCTAATAGTTAATAAATCTGCAAGGGTTTGTGTTGGATGCCACATATCTGTTAACCCATTCCAAACGGGTACACCAGAATTTTGCGCTAAAGATTCTACAGTTTCATGATTAAACCCACGAAACTCAATTCCGTCAAACATGCGTCCCAACACTTTTGCTGTATCCTCTACGGATTCTTTTTTCCCAAGCTGAATATCACCTTTCCCTAAATATTCAGGATTCGCCCCTAAATCTGTACATGCTACTGTAAATGCGCATCGCGTACGAGTAGAAGTTTTTTCAAATAAGAGCGCTACATTTTTGCCTTCTAAATAACGATGTGGGATACCATTTTTCTTTTTCTCTTTTAATTCTGCTGCTAAATCTAGAAAATATATTAATTCCTCTTGTGTAAAATCTTTTTCAGCTAGAAAACTTCTTCCTTTTAAATTTGGTCTAGTCATTAACATACTTCATCCCTACCTTCTCCGTTATTTATACTAAATATCTTTACGAACAATTGGCATACTCATGCAACGTGGACCCCCACGACCACGAGATAATTCCGAACTTAGTACCTCAATGACTTCTATACCATGTTCCCGTAATAAAGTATTGGATACATAGTTGCGATCATATGTAACAACTACACCTGGCGCAATTGCTAATGTATTCGAGCCATCATTCCATTGTTCACGAGCAGAAGCAATTACATCTCCTCCTCCACAAGGAATAAGAACTAATTCATTTAAGCCTAATACCTCTTTTAATGCTTCCATTAAAGAAGTACGATGTGTGATTTTAAGAGTTTCTTCATCTGAGCCTTTTTCTAAAATATAAATATTCATATTTCCTTTCGGCCCTTGAATGGCCGGGTGAATTGTAAATTTGTCATAATCGACCATTGTAAATACTGTATCTAAGTGCATAAACGCTCGGCATTTTAGAATTTCTATCGCTAACACTTTCTTAATTTTATTTTGTCGGCTAAAGAGATTTTTAGCTAAACGTTCAATTGCTTTAGCTGAAGTACGGGCAGATACTCCAATTGCAATTGTTTCTTCATTTAAAATTAGCTCGTCGCCACCTTCAATTGGAAACTTATAATCACGATCTAGCCAAATTGGCACATTGTGATTTGCAAATCTTGGATGATATTTAATGATGTACTCCATGAATAATGATTCACGTCTACGCGCCGGTTCTCTCATCTTATTTATCGTTAAGCCATCACCCACGGTAGCTGCTGGATCACGAGTAAAATATAAATTAGGCATTGGGTCTAAGTAAAACGGATAATGGTCTTCCATTAATTCGTATAAATGTGTCTTCTTACTTGTTTCAATTTCGCTTTTCCGTACACCACCCATAATTTTTTGAATTAATTCTTCATTTGAAAAGGAAAGTAAATATTCTTTTAAAGTTTGATGTGCAACATTTACGTCAGCCTGTCCTTCTTCTAAAATACGATCAACAAATTCTTCTCGAAGTTTTTTATCTACTAATGCCTCAGCAGCTAGTTTTTCTAAATAAAGAACTTCAACACCCCGATTGCGTAATGTTTGTGCAAAATAATCATGCTCTTTTTGAATAATTGGTAAGTATGGAATATCATCAAATAATAATTGTTGCAAATAATCTGGCGTTAAGTTTTCCACTTCTTTACCAGGTCGTTTTAATAAAACCGTTTGTAATTCCCCAATTTCTGAAGTAACATGTATCGGATGCTTCATTTGTTGTACCTCCTTTTAAATATGTTTGATGTCTTACAAGTACATAATAAATGCTATGCGCTTTCATCTTTGTGAAAGCATCCACATTATCATTGTGAAATATTAAACAAGTTATTTTTTAAAAATCATATAAATTTGTATTTTTATAACACTTTATCCCACTTTTTCAACAAAAAAAAATATATATTACGCATATATGTTGAATATTTAACTTCCGTATTTAAACAAAAATCCTGTTTTTAATTTTTATTAAAAACAGGATTTTTCATCTAAATAATTAAATTTAACCTTTCTTCTAAAATCTCCCTATCTGATTTCGACTGAGAAATTATAAGGCATGTATCATTTCCACATATACATCCTATTTTTTCTTTCCAATCTAACTCATCAAATAAAACACCAATAACATGTGCATTACCAGGTAATGTTTTAATAACCATTAATTGATCTACACAATCAATTTTTACAACAACCTCTCGTAATTTTTTCTTTAACTTTATATCAGTTTGTAAATGCTCTTCTGAGAAAAATTTATATATCATTAATCCTTCTTGAGAAGGTACCTTCGTTAAGTTTAACTCACGAATGTCTCGAGAAACCGTAGCTTGTGTTACTAATACATCTTTTTTTGCTAACAATTCTACTAATCTTTCTTGCTTCTCTATTTCATACTCCTTTACAAATTGTTTAATTAATCGTTGTCTTTTTTCTTTTTTCATAAAAGACACCCCTTTTAATATTATAGCTCGCTATAATTTTCATCCGAAAGGGACAGAACAGAATGTTGCGGAAACGTTCATAGTTTATATCTTTTAACTATAGATATTAAATCTAGCTAAAAAAGAGAAGGACAGCATTCTGTTCTTTTCTTTACATTGAAAATCGTTCAATCGTTTGTTTTAAATCGGCTGCTTGCTTCTCTAAATCTTTTAATAATTGATCGATTACCACCATATTTTTGGACTGTTGTAGCATCACACGCGCCACTTCTTGTGAACCAGCTGACGTTTCCTCTGCAATTGCTGCTACAGCCTTTGTTTGTGATCCTGTTTGCTGAATGTGACTTACTTGTTCATTCATATAACTACTAATTTGCTTCGTAGCATCGGCTACTTCTATAATACTTGATGACATTTCTTGTAAAATCAATTCAGTAGCCTCACCACGTTTTGCTTCTTCTTTAGCTATTTTCACTTGCCTTCTCATTTTCAACGCTACTTGTTGCACTTCTTCTTGCATATTCCGTAATAATTGCGATATGTTTCTCGCAGAATGATCACTTTCATCAGCAAGTTTTCGTACCTCTTCTGCTACAACTGCAAAGCCTTTTCCATGTTCTCCTGCACGAGCCGCCTCAATAGAAGCATTTAATGCTAATAAGTTTGTTTGGCTAGCAATCTCACTTACCACAGAAACTATTTGTTCCACCTGTTTCATTCTTTCTTCTAATTTCTGTACATTTTGCAGTGAATTTTCATTTTCTTTCGCCAATGTTTGAATGCCTTGAATTAAAGAAACAAAAACACGTGTGCTTTGACCTAAATCTTGAACCATTTCTGAAGACAACCCGTCAGACTGCTTTGCTTTTTCTTCTACTTCACTCGCAATAGAAGTCGTTGTATCTACAGTAGAAACAATGGCATGAATCGATGCTGCTGATTGCTCTGCACCTAAAGAAATTTCTGCAAGTGTCTCAGATACACCTTGCGATTGCCTTGTTGCTTCGCTTGTTTGTTTCCTAATTCGCTGAACTTGATTATTCGTATACGAGAATGTAGTATCAATATTTTTCACCATTATCCTTAAGTTTCCTAGCATCATATTAAATGCAACACTTAAAGATTTAATCTCATCATCTGTCTTTGGCAATGGGACATCTTCACGAATATCACCATCAGCCGCTTTCCTTGCAGCTTCCTCTAACTTCCGAAGTGGTTTAATTAAAAATATGGCTGCCCCATATGCTAAAATTCCAGACCATACTACACCTAATAACATAACGATAATATTATAAACAGTTTGACTTACATAACTTTGAAAATAATCATATATAACGTAAATAAAAAATAAACTTGTTGAATATGTAATTAAAGCTAAAACTGTAGTAAATAGCATAAGCTGTATACGTAAACCAAAGGAAAATGTTTTCCTTTCTTTTCCCATCTCTTCTTTCCCCCTTCTTATAAGCAATATAAGTACTACCTATATATTATTATCCATATTTTCGCTATAGAAAGATATAGAGATTTTAAAAATCATAATTTCCTTGAATATCAAATCCCACCGAAAAAAATAAAGGATTCTGACAATTTATGACTAATAACACAAATAAGGGGCGACATTTGTAAAATCTATTTTTGACTGGGGGTTTTGTATGATTCAGGTTCGCAATCTAGTAAAATCATTTGGCTCACTTGATGTTTTAAAAGGAATTGATTTAGAAGTAAAAGAAAAAGAAGTTGTCGTTTTAATCGGCGCCAGTGGCTCTGGGAAAAGCACTTTACTCCGTTGCCTTAATTTTTTAGAAATGTACGATGAGGGAGAAATTCACTTACAGGAGGAAAAAATCAACCCCAAAAGTACAAACTTAAATAAAATCCGCGAAAATGTTGGAATGGTGTTTCAACATTTTAATCTCTTTCCTCATATGACCTCACTAGAAAACATCATAGAAGCACCTATTCATGTAAAGAAATTAGACGTAACAAAGGCGAAGGAGGCCGGTAATCTTTTGCTAAAAAAAGTCGGCTTACAAGATAAAGCAACTGTAACCCCGCACCTATTATCAGGTGGACAAAAGCAACGTGTTGCAATTGCACGTGCACTTGCAATGAATCCAAAAATTATGTTATTCGATGAACCTACTTCAGCCCTAGACCCTGAACTTGTTGGAGAAGTGTTGCAAGTTATGAAAGAACTTGCTGAAGAAGGAATGACAATGGTCATTGTTACTCATGAAATGAATTTCGCAAGAGATGTAGCTGACCGCGTCATCTTTATGGATGACGGGAAAATTGTAGAGGATGCTCCGCCAGCGCAATTCTTTTCAGCTCCATCGCATGAACGAGCAAAACAATTTTTACGCAACGTTTTATAATGTAACTTCTATTTCAAACGTAAGGAAATACATTCATACGGCGCACAACTAATTGTCCAAATAAAATATCTCGATAACATACTTAAAACCATCCGTATGATCAATATATAGGAGGGGTTTTATGAAAAGAAAGCTATTAACCATTATTGCGAGTATTACACTATGTACATCCTTCATACTAGGAGCCTGTAGTAAAGAAAGCTCTACCACTTCATCTAATGGTGAAAAAGAATTTCGTTATGCGATGAGTGGTTTATACAAACCTTTTAACTATAAAGAAAATGACGGGAAACTTGTCGGTTTTGATGTAGAAATAGGGGAAGCTCTCGCGAAAAAGATGGGAATGAAACCTGTTCCTGTTACAAATCCTTGGGAAACATTGATTCAAGGTCTACAATCAAAAAAATATGATGTGATATTAGGAAGTATGGCAATTACAGAAGAACGATTAAAAGCCGTGAATTTCTCAAATCCATATTATCGCTCTGGTGCACAAATTTTTGTAGCTAAAAAGAATACATCTATCTCTTCTCCAGAGGACTTGAAAGGTAAAAAAATAGGTGTTGTAAAAGCAAGTACTTTCAAAACCCTTGTTGCAAAATATACAGATCAAATTACAGAATATGATAGTGATATTACTGCACTTATGGACTTAGAACCAGGACGTGTAGACGCAGTTATTACTGATCAAATGGTTGGTCTTCGTATGATTAAAGAAGGTAAATCAAATATAAAAGAAGCTGGAAAACCGTTAAACCTTGATGAAATGGGGATTGCTATTCATAAAGACAATAAAGACATGGTTGAAAAGGTAAATAAAGCGCTAGATGAAATTATTAAAGACGGCACGTATGAAAAGATTAGTAAGAAATGGTTTGGGCGTAATATTCTTGGAGACGAAGCAAAAACAAAGTAAGTTGGCTATTCAAAGATTTCATAAATCATGCCCCACTTTTTATGTGGGGCATTTCATTCCCTACTAAAATCCATACAATATGAGGTGACACATATGTTTGAAATTTTTATCTCTACCTATCCCACACTCTTAAAGGCTACTATTGTCACATTACAATTAACACTAACATCCCTATTACTCGGTTCACTAATTGGATTACTAGTCGCTTTCTTTCGAATCTCTAACAATAAGGTTTTAAATAGTATTGCTCATGTATACATCGCCATTATTCGTGGTACACCTTTAATTGTTCAAATTGCCATTCTCTATTTTGGGATTACATCTGTTGTTGTTTTTACCCCTTTTTGGGCAGGAGCAATTGCTTTAGCAATTCATAACGGTGCATATATTACTGAAATTTTCCGCGGATCAATTCAATCCGTTGACCGTGGACAATTAGAAGCTGCTCGCTCTTTAGGGATGCCTTACCCTTTAGCGATGCGCCGGATTATATTACCACAAGCATTTCGTCTGTCTCTTCCCCCTCTAGGGAACCAATTTATTATTGGATTGAAAGATTCTTCTCTTGTTGCTTATGTAGGAATGTCCGAATTATGGGGATCCGGTTTATCAATTGCCGCAGGTAACTTCCAGCAATTAGATACATATATCATTGTTGGTGTATACTATCTCGCACTAGTTCTTCTATTTACTTATCTTGTTAGTCTTCTAGAAAAACGACTACAACGGAAAGAAAATAACTCTGTCCACGTCAAGACAAAGAACAAGAAAGAAGATTCTTTATAACAAAAAGCAAGCTCTAAGAGAGCTTGCTTTTTCATCGTAAAATATATCTATTATTGATTTACTTTTTTTATAGTCTCTTTTTCCTCTATATGATCCTCACGATATGAAATATTATAAGGATCCAATCCATTTCCTAAAGAACCATAGAAATGCTCCCTATGCGGATCAACTAATTCACTTCCGTGATAATACACACGTGGTGTATTCCAAAGTGCTGCCAATGCTTTTGTCATCGGCATTTCGTGATAGCGTTCCGGCCACATTTCTTTAATTTTATCTTTTACTAATGGATAGTATTTAGAACTCATAGCAGGAAACAGATGATGTTCTGTATGGTATGAGAAATTGAAATGTAAAACGTCTACCCAACGCGGCACTGTTACCGATAAACAGTTTGCTAACGGATCATTTACTGGAACAATTGGATTTAAGCGGTGATTTGTTGCGATATACGCCATTACAATAAAGTTAGCAATTAACAACGGAATCACGTATGCAAAGAACCACTTTGTAGGTCCCATAATAAACAATAAACTAATCCAAACTGTCCAGGGCAAAAGAAGTTGCAGCCATACAGATTTTTGATTGGATGACTTAAATTCTTTTATAAAATGAAAGAACATTCGAGTCGAATGTAACGTAAATTGAATTGTTAGTGACAGAAAACTAAAAAATGAACGTACATGAAGAGGCATGCGATATACCCAATTCAAAAACTTACTCTTTTTAAGTTTCTCAAATGTCGGCCATGCATCTGGATCATTCTCTTCATGCTGTGTATGAACATGATGCGTTGCATTATGCCACTTTCTCCAAAGTTTTGGGCCAGTTGATAATGGCATAAATGCTATCGCACCTAAAAAGTCGCGAAGCCATGCCTTTCTTACAACCGTTCCATGTAAAATTTCATGTCCTAAAAATCCAAGTGAAGCAAAACATAATCCAAGAACAATTGCAATTCCTAGATTCGCCCACACATTCAATTCAAATACACCGATCGTTATTAAACCAGCCAATGCCACAAGTAAATAAGCCAGTCCA
Source organism: Bacillus cereus group sp. BfR-BA-01316 (assembly GCF_022664195.1). NCBI lineage: Bacteria > Bacillati > Bacillota > Bacilli > Caryophanales > Bacillaceae > Bacillus > Bacillus cereus group sp. BfR-BA-01316. The sequence continues at coordinate 93,114 of NZ_JAKUGX010000010.1, read as the reverse complement.
CCAAATAAACGAGTAGGAACTGGTTTAAATGCTTTTTTTGGCAAATGTGGTGATACACGCGCTGCATACCACCCAAACGTATGAAGCTCCTTCATCCTTTTGCCCCTTTCTTATGCCGCGCCCTACGCGACTTGCATATATCAATTCTTGCTTCCAGATTGATTTTACTAGGTGATCCAAAAAAGCATTTATCATAAGGAAAATATACTCACTCTATCGTCACTTATTTCTCGCTTTTATTATCAATGAAAAACATTTCTCTTTTTACTCTCTATCAACCTTTCCACATGATGAATCATAACAATAGAATTTCTATATTGTCAACAACTTTTATGACCTAGTAATAAAAGTTGGTTATATTTTTATAATTATACTTTATTCCACTAAAGAAAAAGTATAGATTTCACAAGGTTTTACCGCTATACATACACATCCACTTAAACTCCATAGACTCTACCTTATTCAAGAACTCTCTATGTAATCCACAAATGGAATCACTTAAATTTAGCTTTATATAAATCCTACTTCCTCATACTGCCCTAATAAAATAATTATATTAAAATAATTTTATATTTCTTTTAATAAAAATAGGATGCTACTAAAACAACATACATGAATTCCATATAATATGGAAATATTAAAAGGAAAATTGTTCTAAATTCAGGAGGTTTCCAAAATGACAGATGACACATTTCCGCAGTTACCATCATCCTATTGGATTGAATCTACTCAATTGCCTACTTTTCCTCATTTATCCGAAAATATAAAGACAGAAGTTGCTGTTATCGGTGCTGGTATTACAGGCATTACTACCGCCTATTTACTCGCTAAAGAAGGAATGAAAGTCGTTTTAATTGATTCTGGTTCTGTTTTAAATGGGACAACTGGGCATACAACCGCAAAAGTAACAGCTCAACATGATCTTATTTATGATGAATTAATAAACAATTTTGGCGTTGAAAAAGCTCAACTTTACTACGAATCAAATAGTAAAGCTCTACAATTCATAAACGAGACTGTGCAAACATATAAAATCGACTGTAATTTCACAAATGAAGATTCGTATTTATATACAACTACCCATAATGGCCTGCGAAATTTAACGAAAGAATATGAAGCCTATCAAAAATTAAATATTCCTTGTGACTATGTTCAATCCCTGTCGATTCCTATTCCCGTACAATCTGCACTTGTGATGAAAAATCAAGCGCAATTCCATCCCCTCCTTTATTTAAAAACACTTTTAGAAAAGTTTGTGGAAATGGGCGGAAAAGTTTATGAGCAAACAACAGCTATTGATGTGGAAAAAGGAGATTATCCACAAGTAATTACAAAGGGTGACCATCGCATCAATTGTAAATATATTGTCTCTTGTTCACATTTTCCTTTTTATGATGCTAATAGCTTTTTCTTTACGCGAATGTACGCAGAACGCTCCTATGCTCTTGCAATAAAAGCAAAAACAGATTATCCAGGGGGCATGTATTTAAGTATCGATGATCCAAAACGCTCCATACGTTATACGACAAACAATGGAGAAAAGCTGATATTGATTGGCGGAGAGAGCCATAAAACAGGCCAAGGAATTAATACGATGCTTCATTATGATGCACTATATTCCTTTGCTGAATCTACTTTTGGAGTAGATGAAATTCCTTATAGATGGTCTGCACAAGACTTAATTACTTTAGATAAACTTCCTTATATCGGGCATATTAACGAAAATAATCCTAATATATTTATTGCAACAGGATATCGTAAATGGGGTATGACAACTGGAACTGCTGCAGCTCATTTACTGAAGGACTCCATTCTAAAAATCCAAAGTCCATATAAAGAACTGTTTGCACCATCACGTTTTCATGCAAACCCGGATATAAAAACATTTCTCTCACAAAACATTGACGTTGCGAAACATTTAATTGAGGGGAAAATTGAAGTTGCTTTACGTAAGCCAGAGGATCTTGAAACTGGCGAAGGATCTGTTGTACATGTAAATGGAAAACGAGCAGGTGCTTATAAAGATAAAGAAGGAAAATTACATATCGTCGATACGACTTGTACACACCTCGGCTGTGAAGTTGAATGGAACAACGGTGATTGTACTTGGGATTGTCCTTGCCACGGTTCTCGTTTTTCAATTGATGGGAATGTTATGGAAGGCCCAGCAGATCAACCATTAAAACGAGTTGATAACGAGTAAAAAAATAAAGAAGTTCAACGGGAATCCTGTTGAACTTCTTTATTTTCTATGGCACCTTTTCAGATAAATTTCGACACAAGAAGGAAAAAATTAACATTAAGTAAAATAATATATTCATCTACAAATAAAGTAAAACTTTAATCAGAGGAGGTTTTGTCCATCCCCTCTGATTATTAGCCCGCACCAATCGGGCTTTTACGGGCAGTTAATCTCCCACCTAACTTCCTCCCATGTGCCTAATTTGAGGTGTGAGTCTTACTGCCCGCAAAAAGCGTGAACAAAAAAGAGCACAAACTTACTTGTGCTCTTTTTTGTTCACTTCAAACAACATGTTTCTAAATAATGTATTCAAACTCTCAATATCAATCCCTAATCCCTTTTCAATCCCTTTTACGTATTGCTGGTAGTAATCAATTTGCTCTTCTAAAAATTGATTTAACACATTAATTTTTAGACCAATATCCAATTCAGTACCTGATTTTTTCTTTATTAACAACTTTTCAATTTCATTCAATACACTAGGCTCTACTGATAGTTCCGTAATTAACCGGTCAAACTCTACTGGGGGCAATGTCCCTTTCTCTTCTAACCATTTACAAGCTAAAATCGGACGTAATACATAGAAGTACTTTTTCAACTTTACATTTTCACCTTGTAAAAATTCACGATAGTTTTTTGAAGCCATATGTAAGTAATGGTATATTGTTGATTTCGGATCAAAATCCTTTTCACTCATTTGCTGAAGTTGTTCTGGAAGGCTAGAGTTTTTCGAATAAAAAATTGGTGATCGAATCCATTCGAGTAACGCTGGATTTGACTTTGCAAATAGTTGCAATGCCTTTTTAATATCCCAGCCACTTATATCTAAATCATCACTAATTGGATACTCGATTACATCACGTTTATCATGAATTGATAAATACCATTCTACAGGACGTATATAAACAAACCTAACATCATAATCACTATCTTTCGATGGAAATCCCCACGCCCTGCTCCCTGATTCTACAGCAAATAAAATTTTCACATCATTCTCTTTTTCAATTCTTTCTAGTTCCAACTCAATTTTTTCTCTCATTTCATACCCTCCCCATTTTTTGATCATTTCCCTGGAAATTCGACAAATATAAGACTAATTTTACTACATACTAAAATAGCTGTCAGAAAATTCCCGACAGCCTAACAAAACACCTATTTTTTCTTTTCAATTACAGCAACTGCAATTCGTTCAATCTCTTTTTGGATTTCTTCTTTATATGCATCGACTTTTGAAAAATCCATAGCGGCAATATAAATTCGTTCTAATTTATCACGAACTGATTTTGCCTTTGCTAAGAAAGACATCGCCTCATTCATTTTTGTTTTATACTGAATTGAAACGTCGCGAATTTCCGTAGCATACTTCTCATCTGTCCCTGGTGCAACAATGAGATCATACATATCGATAATCTCATCCCCCTCACGGCTTGGGAAGTATTCATGCGGTGCTGTACTATCAAAAATTGCAAATCCTAATTCCCTTACAATAATCATATCGAGACTATTTGGATCAAATCCACAATGATACACTTCTACTTCAAACCCTTTTTCTTCTGCTGCCTTAGCTAATTTTTTGAGCATCGTTGATTTTCCAGAGCCTGGGCGTCCCTTTATAAAATAACGATGTGGTAACCCTTCTGTTAAATTAGGAACAAAATCAACTGCTCCTTTCGGTGTAGCAGCCCCTAAAAAACGGTGTTTCACGATTGATTTCTTCCCGCCTTTATCTGCAAATAGTTTCTGTATAAGCTGATCTGTTAATTCGTTTGCTTTATTAAAATCAATGTTATTAATATATATTTTTTCCCACTCATCATGTATAACTAACGCTTCTTTAAAACATCCATAAGCTGCTTGAAAGGCTTTACTCGCTTCTGAAACAAATCGTTCAATCTCTAATTTTTGCTTTCTTAATTTATCTGAGTCCCAAGCAACGCCTAAATTTATATACTCTTCTACAACTCCAGGCATTTTCGGCTCAATAACGTGTGGCGATGTCCCATCGACAATTCCTACATTTAGCTTCGGAATAATTACACCGTCAACTGACTTATTGTCAGAAGAACAATGTAAAAATTCAATATCATATCCTTTTCCAGTCCATTCACGCCCAATTGCTTTTATTAAAGAAGACTTCCCTGTTCCTGGACCGCCTTTTAAAATAAATAGCCTATCTAGCCCTTTTAAGCTCTCTTCATACAAGCTATAAAATCCTCTAGCTGTATTTCCACCAGCAAAATAGTTCAATACATTCCCTGTCACTGCACCCACCCCTTCGCAGCATTCTACTTACATAAGCTACAATATGCGAGAACCTTTATTTGGGTGAATACCTATTTTGTATTGCACTAAAAAAGGAAATGAATTACAATTTAAACGTACAGAAAATTCTAAACCTTAAAACTAAATAGACCTTTATCAAGAGAGGCAGAGGGACCGGCCCTTTGAAGCCCAGCAACCTCAGTTTATAAGAACTGAATAGGTGCTAATTCCTACAAAATACTTTGCATTTTGGAAGATAAATTTAACTACTGCATGTAAGGCTCATCTTTCTTGATTATGAAAGATGAGCTTTTTATTATTTGAAATACATATATTGGAGGTATTTAAAATGAAAGTAATTGACCTATCACAAACATTTGAAAACAATATGTCTCAATTTCCTGGGACACCAGAAATCCAACTAGAAGCAATTACAAGTGTTGAAGAGACAGGATATCAAGTTACAGATTTTCATTCTGTCGTTCATGTTGGCACGCATTGCGATGCTCCTGCACATTTTATTTCTGGTGCAACAACAATTGATCAATTATCTCTTGACCAATTTGTAGGCGAAGCAGTTCTAATCGATGTAACACATGTTCAAGGGCGAAAGTTACCTAAGGAAGTATTAAATACTACCGACATAAAAGAAGGAGATATTGTTATTTTCCACTCCAATTTATCTAATAAATGGAACACAGAAGCTTATGCGAAAGAAGCATTTTATCTTTCTGAAGAATTAGCTGAAGAACTAGTTAATTTAAAAATAAAATCTGTCGGTTTAGATTTCATTTCTCCCGATGAGGTAACTACAGAAACATCGCCTATTCATCACATATTACTAGGGAATAACATTTATTTAATTGAAAATCTAACAAATCTAGATGCCATTAAAATGAAGCGTTTCTTTTTCTCAGCAGCACCTTTAAAAATTAAAAATAGTGATGGTGCTTTTGCAAGAGCATTCGCCGTTATTTTTTAAAATAAGAACTACTTAAGAACACAAAAAAAGCAAAGATCATTTTTGACCTTTGCTTTTATATTTTTTATTTAAGTTAAGAAAGAATTGTTCCACCCTCGGACGTACCCAAGCTAAATAATCTTTATCTTTTTTCTTTGTACAAGCTATCTCTTCTCCATCTACCATTCCGACAAGTTCTAGCTCTAACAGCTGCCTCGTGAATGCTAGCATATTTACTTCTTCTGCTGGATACTCTTCTTTTAATTTCTCCTCAATTTCTCCCAATAAAAAACCGTCACGCATCATTGCTAGTGCATCAATCCAAAGTGGCGGCATTTCATATGTCTCTCCTGTAATCGTATCTTTTACAATATAATTCTTTTGCTCTTTTCGAAATTGAATCGTGTGTAAACATACAGTTGAATTTAATGTCAATTCCATCATACCACCCCTTTCATCATATCTGCATAGAAAAAAGGATGCGCGTGCACCCCTGCTTTTCTTTTCATAACACTACCGAACCGTTACACGAGCTAAAAGCTGCATGTCGATATTTTCCTCCATTATAAACGAAGTGTTTTATAAAAAAAACCCTTCTTTAAACATTTTATAAAATGTTTATATTTACACAACAAGAACACTTTTCTGAAAATAGTTTCTTCTAATGTACTACACTGTGGGTAAATAAATTTCCACTTTCGTTCCTACGCCCATACTACTTTGAATCGCGATACTCCCTTGATGTTCCTCAATAATTTTATATGTAATCATTAGCCCAAGGCCTGTACCATTCTCCTTTGTTGTATAAAACGCCTTTCCGATTTTCTCTATTTTCTCATTCTCTATACCAAATCCTTGATCCTCGACAGAAATACACAAATGTCCCTCAGTTTTTTCATATGCACAGATATGAATGTCTCCACCTTCTGGCATTGATTCTATTCCATTTTTAATAATATTTAATAAAACTTGTTTTAATTGTTTATCATCACCGTTTATAACTGGTAAATTTTCATCTACTTGCAAATGAAATTTCACTCCATATTTTGTTGCATAACTTTCCATTAGCTGTACAACATATAAAAGAATTTCCCGTATATTACACCATTTATAATTTGTTGGTTTCGGTTTTCCTAATAACATCAATTCACTAGCAAATCCGTTAATCCTTTCAATTTCTTGTAACATAATGTCGTAGCTCATCGTATCAGCAGGGTTTCTTTCTTTTTGCATTTGCGTAAACCCTTTCAAAGCCGTTAATGGATTTCGAATTTCATGCGCAATTGTTGTAGACATTGTCCCAATTACAGCTAAATTTTCTGTCTCTTTCATATTGTTCATCATCTCAACAACCGTTCTTACATAAGACTGAAATCGTTTTAACAAAGAATGTGAAATAATGAAATAGAATACACATAAAACAAGTGGAATCACAACTTTTAGATCTTTTAATATCAACGTAAAAAATACATATTTTCCAATGACACTAAAGGAAACTAAATAAAAATATTTTCTGTTCACGAAAACCGGTGCAAATAAAACTAATAATATTTCTACCATACTACCATGTTCAAAAGCCCTATCCGTTCGCAAATAAATCATTAAATTATTAATAAGGTTGATAAACATGTACCCAAATAAAAATAAATATTTTACAAAATATACATAGCCTCTTTTTTGAAGATATATCGAAATAGGAAATAATGATATTACAAATATGTATACACCTATCCCAAGACTACCTTCTGGCCACCCTATCGCTGTCCCATTAATATTCATAGCGGGATACATAAAATAATATATAGCGTCATATAAAAATAATATAATATAGAATAATAATATAAATACTTTTAAAGCTTCTCTTTCTTCATAAATCAAGCTCTTGTATTTGTTCATATAAAAACTCCTCTTGATCAATCCCCAAAAAACATTTCAAATGTTATCTCTTTAAATTATAAATATGAAATTGCTTTCAGGGCAATATGTAAACTTCTAATACTAAAACAGCTCCTTCCTTTTCAGTCACAATTTATAACCACCTTACCCTATCATGTAGCAATCCATCTGTAAAATTATTATGCCCTATTACAAAATCCTTCATATATAAATTAAAATATTCCCCATACTTACTTTCAGTATTTAATAATAATTCTTCTACATAATAAGCACCTTGTCCAAAGGTATCTAAAAGTAAACTACACAAGCCCGCATAAATCCCACATCCTACTTGGAAGTAAGTTGCGTTTGTTTTATACTTTTGAAAAACTTGGCTACTATTCATTACATTATACATGTATGTCTCGCTATTTTCATATACGAGTAACACACCAACTAAGTCCTCTCCCGTAATATCTTCTTCTGCGGGATTAAATACTTTACGATTCCAATTCCATAAATCTTCTACTTTATCTAAGTTCTGTCTAATTAAATTTGTTGTATATTCATTAATCCGATAAAGAAAACCAACTTCCATATTAAAAGTTTTCCCTAAAATTAGGACTTCCTCATGCGGCATTAAGCAACCATAAAATTCTTTTGCTCCTAACTTCACTTTATACTCTGAAGCATATACATCCTCATAAAAATAAAGAGGACGATGATGGCTCATATACATCGGATAACTCCATATCGCTTCATCTAGAAATCGTTCTACTGCCCATGAAGCGTAAAGTGTATGAGGCTTTATGAGTGCTGTATCATTCAAAAACGACGTATCATGTTCTACAATATAGCATGCTCGTGGCTTTTCATTTGGCCGTTCTTTCATGAGTTCAACAACCATCCATTGAACAACCCCCGGATTCATACCTGAACCTATAATCGCTTTTGTATTTGTAAATTTTTCTTTCTCCTTCTCAAATCTCGTATATCTTTCCGTAAGCTGAAAGCCGAGTAAACTATCGTCCTGATCTACTGCCTCATTTTCCAAAGCTGAATTAATATAAAAAATTCCAAGTTCATTACAACAGCTCAGTACCCTGATCGTATCTGCACCAGAGACATCAATAACAACACTTGTTCTTTTTTCTTTTAAATGTTGTTTAAATTTCACTACATCTTGAAGGTCCATTTCATATAAAAACAATTTCTCCTTTAAATTCGGAAACAGCTCATCATAATAAGTCCTATATTTTTGTTTTATATCAACCAAATGAAATTTAACATTCTTTATCGCTTCATAAATTGGATCTTTTTCATTTGCTATCGCTTGATTTACAATTGCTAAAACTGCCTTTGCTGCTCCACCAGCACTACCAAGTAATGTAATCGATAACGAATTTGGAAACTGCTCCACAAACAAAACCCCTTTAATAGATTAGTTGAGCAGTACTTCCTCAAAAAATGAATTGAATACAACAAAAGATGGCTCGTACATATTTTTTATAATTTCGTACAAGATTACCTTTTCATAAGTAAAAAAACAGTGACATACTTATATATTCAATTCACTTTCCCCCTCATATCCAAATAGCGATAAACAAATAGGCTCGACCTTTTCTTCCGCATATATAAAAGAAAAAGCCAGCCCTTTAAACTAGCCTACGGACAATGGACAGATTTTACATGTTGAATATTCACGTACATTTTTGCGTCACGTGCTTTTAATATTTCAATATGCCCTTCATCAATTTTCACCATTTTTCCAATTTTATTAGATTCCTCACCTAAATCAAACACCATAATTCTCCCAGCCATTTTAATAAGCTGTTCTTCAAACGTTCTAGCTAAAGTAATATTTAATGGATTTACGGGGAGTTCATTTTTATTGAGGGAATAAGGTACTTGGTTCTCTTTATAAGGAATTAACCATTTCAAATGCTTTAAAGATATATATACCGTTTTATAAACTGGGCTATAAAAAACAATATAATCGTTCATTACACTTGTAACATAACCATGTATTGGAGCATTTCCTGCTACATAAACTTCTGTAAAAATCCCTTTAGAAGTGCTTAATACTTTTCTCAAAGAAATTGAAGGTGATTCCCTCTTAATTACAGAATCAACATCTGGTTTTAATATTTCTTCATCATATGGTCTTAAAAATTTATAATATTGGATATGGTATAAAGATATATATACATAGTCTTGTCCATTGTAGAGAACAACAATATCATTTCCTACATCAATTAATACACCTTTAAATCTTTTTTCACCGATTAATTTAACGCATATATTTTCCCCAATGCTCTTGTTTAATTCATTCATCTATATCCTCCTTCCTATGAAATGCTGCTTTTCCTGTCTTCTATTTCTAAAAAATAATCAGGGGCAATGTTTCGTCTTTTAATAGTAAGGAATTCCTTTTCATAATATCGCAACATAATTGTATCGATATAAGAAATCGTTCTTCACTTCCAATCATAATGCCCCTCTTATTTATTAAACATTATTCATCTTCATTCTTTTTACATTTAACTACTTGACTCACACTCTTAATATGATAAATAATCACGTAAATAACTTCATCACCATTTACTAGTGTTATACATTCATCATGTACTTCACTTAATAAGCCTTCCACACACTCTGGTCCACCACGGTTAATTTTTACCCACTTATACTTCAAGTCACGTAATACATCGACAAAATTATCATCATCAGAGTAGAAACGTGAGATATAGCCATCGCCACATTTACTTTCTTTCACTTTCTTAACTAGACTCTTCACATGTTTCAATTGGTAATATACTAATTCTCCATGAGGTAGTTGTAGTGTAAGGTAATCTCCCCCTAACGATACAAGTATTCCCACTCGACTTTCTGGTCCGCGAAGATTTACTTTTACATTCTCACCAACTAAACTTTTAATTTGCTCACAGTATAATACACTCTCCAAATTTGTATCCTCCTTTCTTATTATCATTATCTTCTTGATTGTCTTTGTGCACGAGCTCGACTTGAATTATTGCTACTTTCATCACTTTTCTCATCGCTCTCTTCGCATACTGGTTCGTTATAACTAACACTTTTAATATGAGCTAGTGCTATTAATACAACTTCTTCTTTTATAATTAACGTTACGTAATCGCAAGAAACGTCTTGTAAAATCCCTTCAACTTTCTCTGGGCCACCACGATTAATTTTTACCCAACGGTATTTAAAGCTTAGAAGTAATTTTTCGAAATCTTCTGCATAATCATATTCCAACCATCCACAATCATCTTCTACACAATCTTTCGTATTTTTTGTAACACTTTTCAGATGACGAAGCTGATAGTAATAGTGCTCTCCTTTTTCATTCTTTAATACGAAGTAGTCCGTACATACTGATACTATTGTCCCTTTTTGAGATTCTGGTCCACCTCTGTTTACTCTTACATAAGATCCAATTAAATCTTTCAAAAAATCACAATGAAGTAAACTCACGAGAAAACCCCTTCCATTAATTTATAAGCTTTTGCACTGATAGTATATGTATCTGTACAGGTTATGTTCGCTATGTTTGTCCCCGCTATGAAAAAATATGCTTTTAACTAATAGTACTAATCCCTATAAAATCTTCTTTCACTTAAAGTAAATCTAGGATTTCGGATGACTTTTTCATCCCTTAATATAAAAAGCCCCCGTATTAAGATACATTTCTGCATATCTTAATACGGGGGCTTTTTATAAATTTAATCTTCGTCTTTAACATCCATATCTTCTGGAATTGGTTCGTTTAATATTTCTTCCACTAACTGCTTATATTTCTCCATTTGTTCTAAATGTGTATTAAACTGTTCCTTGTTTATTAAATATTGCTCTCCATCAAACAGTGCACGAACTTTCTTTTGCTGAATTAAGTCTTCAACATACGATTTTGGTAATTTCAAATACTCCGCAGCCTCTTCTATCGTTATATACAATGTGTTCATTCCTTTATTGTTTTTTCATATATATACTGTATCTTACTTTATTTTTGTAAACAAATAAAAAAGATTTTGTAAATACGAATCAAAAAGCAGGTAGATGCATTCCATATATTGTATAATAGTATAGTAAGTATTTTTTTAAAATATAGAATGGTATTACCCATTTACACAAAGGAGAGTTAACATATGGCTACTCGTCACATCATTACAATGTTAGAAAAAACATTACGAGTTGAAACAGAAAACACAATTTCTCATCTATCTAAGTCTTTATCCGATCGTATTCTTTCACAAAGTGCAGCAGTACATGAAAGCAATTGCTACCATACGATTGGTGAATGGTACAAAAATCATTTCTTGTTCCAACAAGATGATTTCCTTTGGGCTAAATACGTTTTCTATGACGCATATTGTGAGGCTATAAAAAAACAAGGTCATCTTACAAAACGCGTTCGCCAAATATTAGAATCATTAGCTCGACAACATGGAAAACAATATATTGTTTCTATACAAAATATTCCATTCCCTAATGAACAGGCAAAAGGGACCGCATAATTTAATAATGATCAGCACAAACCAACTATAGATTCATTGTTTCCTAAAAAGATTTACAAATAAAATGTTCAAGTCTTTGTATTCCCTTTTTATAGAAATACATTTGTATGACATGAACTAATGAAACCGGTGTCATAATAATGATTGAAAATATAGTAAACAGGAAAACCCCCATTTACACCTCTCTTCCATAGAAATAGAGATGTAAATGGGGGTATACTTGTTTCTTTATTAATTCATCATCTGCTTTATCAATTCTCGATTTCTCTTCTTAAATACTTCATTATGCGAAGAAACCATTCCGTACTCACTTGCATCTGGTTGAATAAATTGTTTTGCTTTATTCACAGCATTTCCAGCATCTTGGAACGCTCCTGCGATTAAATGTAATTTTCCGTCATGCTTTAAAATATCTCCAGCGGCATATAATCCGTCTACCGAGGACTCACTATTTGCATTCCCTGCAATATAATAATTATCAACAATAGCGACATCTAGCTCACTATTTTCCAATAATGTAATGTCACGTTCATATCCATGATTAATAATAACTTCTTCAACAGATAAATGAGAAACCTCTCCAGTTTCATGATTTGTTAATTCTACATGTTCAATCGCTTCATGGTTATCACCGGCAATTAATTTTGTAATCGATGTATTAAAGAAACATTCTGCTGAACTGTTCATAAGTTGTTTTACTTGTGCTTCATGACCAGATAATTCTTCTTTTCTATATGTTAAATAAACTTTTTTCGCGATTGGTTCTAATTCGTTCGCCCAATCAATTGCCGAGTTCCCTCCGCCTGAAATAATTACCGTTTTATCTTTGAAACGTTTTAACGATTTAACTGTATAATTTAAATTTGAGACTTCGAATCTCTCCGCACCCTCAATTGATAACTTTTGTGGATTCAATATACCACTCCCAGTTGCGACTATCACTGTTTTTGAAAAATGTTCTTCCCCAGAGCTTGTTTTCAACGTAAAAATGCCATCCTGATTACGAATAATCGATTCTATTTTTGTATTCAATACAACTTCAGGCTGAAATGTTAATCCTTGTTGTACAAGTTGCTCAATTAATTTTTCACCAGTAACTGGTAATAATCCACCAATATCCCAAATCATTTTCTCCGGATAAACATGTATTTTACCACCTAACTGTGGTTGAAATTCTATTATTTTCGTTTTCATCTCTCTTAGTCCACTATAAAACGCTGAATAAAGTCCTGCAGGTCCTCCGCCTATCACGGTTACATCAAACAATTCTTCTTGATTCATTCATGCCCACTCCTCAGCTATTAATCATTGATTATCATTCTCAATAAAATATAACTTGTTTTTATAAAATTTACAATCAAAATTACTATTGACAATACACCTATATAAAATTATAGTATTTAAAGAATCAATAGTGATAATCATTATCAATTTGTTAATTATTAGCAACCGTGAGATTACATCCTCTTCTATTACTATGGTGAATACTATATGGTAAAATCTCAAGTTCAAGATTGTTAATAAGACTTTTGTATTACCACTAACTTTTCAAAAGATCAAAGCTAAACAATTTATTGTATATCACATATCATCTATCAAAAGGAGAAAGACGATGAAAAAATTATTTATTTCACTAACAGTTCTGTTCGTCTTTGTTATGAGTGCTTGTAGCAATGGTTCAACAGACAAGAAGAACGACGCAAAAGGTAAAAAATCAGAAACAATTACATACCAATCAGAAAATGGTAAAGTGGAAGTTCCAGCAAATCCACAACGTGTTGTTGTCCTATCATCATTCGCTGGTAACGTAATGTCATTAGGTGTAAATCTTGTTGGGGTAGATTCATGGTCTAAACAAAACCCACGTTTTGATAGCAAACTTAAAAACGTCGCTGAAGTATCAGATGAGAATGTTGAAAAGATTGCAGAATTAAATCCAGACTTAATCATCGGTTTATCAAATATTAAAAATGTTGATAAGTTAAAGAAAATCGCTCCTACTGTAACATACACTTACGGAAAAGTTGATTACTTAACACAACATTTAGAAATCGGTAAGTTATTAAATAAAGAAAAAGAAGCAAAAACTTGGGTTGATGATTTCAAGAAACGTGCACAAACAGCTGGAAAAGAAATTAAAGCGAAAATCGGTGAAGATGCAACAGTTTCTGTTGTTGAAAACTTCAATAAACAGCTTTACGTATACGGCGATAACTGGGGCCGTGGAACAGAAATTCTTTACCAAGAAATGAAATTAAAAATGCCTGAAAAAGTAAAAGAAAAAGCATTAAAAGAAGGTTACTACGCATTATCTACTGAGGTATTACCTGAGTTTGCTGGTGATTACTTAATCGTAAGTAAAAACAAAGATACTGATAACTCATTCCAAGAGACAGAATCATATAAAAACATTCCAGCAGTAAAAAATAATCGTGTATTTGAAGCAAATATGATGGAATTCTATTTTAATGATCCACTTACATTAGACTTCCAATTAGATTTCTTCAAGAAAAGCTTTCTTGGTCAATAATACAACAATGAGGAATTCTTAATTTAAGAATTCCTCTTCCTTTATTCTATGAAAAGAAAAGATGTGAAACTGATGACGAAAGATCATGACAACCTACGTTCTACCGCTTTTACATACAAATTAATTTTGAGCGTTATTGCATTCTTTCTTATTTTTATGGTGGCAATGGTATTCGGTGCTGCAGATACTTCTATAAAAGATGTATGGTTAGCACTCACTTCCTCTGCTAAAGGAGATAAGCTATCTATCCTTCGTGAAATACGTTTACCACGTGAAGTTGCTGCTATTTTTGTAGGCGCTGGACTCGCTGTTTCTGGTGCAATTATGCAAGGATTAACACGAAACCCTCTTGCTGATCCTGGATTACTCGGCCTAACTGGTGGTGCAAACGCAGCGCTTGCACTGACACTTGCTTTCAATCCTTCCATAAGCTACCTTTACTTAACGCTAGCTTGCTTTATCGGTGCTGCCATTGGTGCTATTATGGTATTTGGAATTGGTATGGTAAAAAAGGGAGGACTTTCTCCTCTTCGAATTGTATTAGCTGGTGCTGCTGTTTCAGCGTTCTTACTCGCAATTTCAGAAGGTATTGGTATTTACTTTAAAATTTCACAAGATGTATCAATGTGGACTGCTGGGGGCGTAATTGGAACGACTTGGAGCCAATTGAAAATTATTATTCCGGTTATTTCAATAAGTATATTTATCGCTATTTTACTCGCAAAGAAATTGACAGTCCTTAGTTTCAGTGAAGAAGTTGCCATTGGACTCGGTCAAAAAATTATCGTCATTAAAACGATTTTATTTATCATTATTATCTTGCTTGCTGGTGCTTCCGTAGCACTTGTCGGGAATATGGCATTTATCGGCTTAATGATACCTCATATGGTTCGTCCAATCGTTGGGCCAGACTATCGTTTTGTCATACCGATGTCAGCAATCGCTGGTGCGTCCTTTATGCTACTCGCAGATACAATTGGGCGTACAATTAACGCTCCGTACGAAACGCCAGTTGCTGCAATTGTCGCTATTGTAGGGTTACCAGTCTTCCTATTTATCGTTCGTAAAGGAGGAAGAACTTTCTCATGATGCAATCTATTCTAAGAAAACAACGTATTATCATACTCGCTTTACTTATATTGACCATTACAACCATTGTAGTTGGAATGGGGCTCGGTTCAGCATCTTTATCTTATGATCGATTACTCCCAACACTAATGGGACAAGGTACATTTAAAGAGGAGTTTGTTTTATATTCTTTACGACTACCTAGAATTGTCATTACATTATTAGCTGGTATGGCGCTCGCTTTATCTGGTGCTATCCTGCAAGGTATTACACGTAACGATTTAGCTGAACCTGGTATTCTTGGAATCAACGCTGGAGCTGGTGTTGCAGTTTCCATTTTCTTTTTATATTTTCCAATTGACGTAGGTTCGTTTCTTTACTTACTACCAGTCGTTGGGTTTATCGGTGCTTTCCTTACTGCTGTTCTAATTTACGTATTTTCATATAGTAAATCAACAGGACTTCAGCCAATACGATTAACATTAACCGGTATCGGATTTTCATTTGCACTATCTGGAGCAATGATTGTTCTTATTTCATCAGCAGATCGTATGAAAGTGGACTTTATTGCAAAATGGATAGCCGGAAACATTTGGGGAGATGACTGGATCTTCGTTTACGCAATGCTTCCATGGTTAATCGTATTAATCCCATTTGTTTTCTATAAAGCAAATCGATTAAACATTCTAGCATTAAACGAACCGGTCGCAATTGGTGTCGGCATTGAAATTGAAAAAGAACGAAGATACTTATTAATTGCAGCCGTTGCGCTTGCAGCTGCAGCGGTTTCCGTAACAGGAGGAATTAGCTTTATCGGGCTGATGGCTCCTCACATCGCAAAATCTTTAGTCGGACCAAGACATCAAATATTCATGCCAATCGCCGTTTTAATAGGCGGATGGCTATTACTACTAGCAGACACAATTGGACGAAACATCGTCGAACCTAGCGGTATTCCAGCCGGTATTGTCGTTGCTTTAATTGGTGCACCTTACTTTATGTATTTGTTGCTTAAGAAAGCGTAAAGAAACCCCCTCAAGATTTTTTCTTGAGGGGGTTTTCATTTTACTGTTGCCCATACCCTTCAAACTTCTTCGCCAAATTCTCCATCTCGTCTTCTGGCAGTAGCTTCGGTTCGCCGACGCTTTTCGTTTGATAATAAATTTGAGCACAAAACTCAATTTCTTCTGCAATAGTAAACGCCATTTTTATATTATTTGCACCAGCCATTAAACCATGATTCGCAAGTAACACAGCACGTCGATCAATCATGCCTTCAAAAGCAGCATCTGCTAATTGCTTCGTACCAAATGTTTCATACGGCGCACAGCGTACGTTCGGGCCTGCAAAAGCAATTAAATATGAAACAGCAGGAAGCTCCCATCCTAATGATGCAATCGTCTTCGCATAAGGAGAGTGTGTATGCACAAGCGCATTTATATCTTCACGATTTCTATAATAGATAAGATGCATATCTAATTCACTTGATGGTTTTCTCTCTCCCTCTACCACTTCACCATCTAAATTCAATATAACTACATCCTCGGGCGTTGTTTCATAATAATCTAAACCACTTGGGCTAATTGCAACAAGTCCTTGTTCACGATTAAAAATACTAATATTACCGCCAGTCCCTTTTGTTAAACCACTAGAAATCATTTTCTTTCCGTACGCTACAATTTCTTCTCTTTCTTTTTGCAGTAACATATACATCCCCCTAGTAAGAAACTTATGATGACTATTTTCTGAAAACTATCTACTTATTGAAATAGCTTTTTTAAATTCTCCGTAAACGGTTCTTTCACAATTCCTTTTTCCGTAATAATCGCTGTTATATTTTCATGTGGCGTAACATCAAATGCCGGATTGTATACTTTACTTTCTTTCGGAGCCGAATATTGTCCGAAACGATTGATCACTTCAGAAGCATCTCTTTCTTCAATCGGAATTTCTTTTCCTGTCAGTGTTTTCAAATCGATTGTCGGCGTTGGTGCTGCTACATAAAACGGAATGTTATAATATTTAGCCAAAATCGAAACACCTAATGTTCCAATTTTATTTGCTACATCACCATTTGCCGCTACACGATCACATCCAACGATTACTGCATCGATTTTCCCTTGTGACATGACCATAGCCGCCATATTGTCCGTAATGACTGTTACATCAATCCCTGCCCGTTGCAATTCTAATGCCGTTAATGTCGAGCCTTGTAATCTAGGTCGTGTTTCATCCGAATAAATTTTAAGGTCCCACCCTTTTTCTTTCGCTAAATACATCGGAGCTGTTGCAGTACCATACTTAGTCGTTGCTAACGCACCTGCATTACAATGCGTTAATACACCCATGCCATCTTGGAATAAAGTTAATGCATTCTCTCCAATTTGACGGTTAATCTCTTCATCTTCTCTATGAATTTCCTTTGCCTCTTCTAATAGTCTATCTTTCAATTGTGCGATTGATAAGTGAGCATTAGCTGTCGCTACATTTTCCATTCTTTCAAGGGCCCAGAATAAATTTACTGCAGTCGGTCTTGATGTCGCTAAATATGCACATACCTTTTTTACTTCCGCTATAAGCTCTGCCACCGTACTTTTAGCAACGTCATTTACCCCTAAATATATGCCGTAAGCTGCTGAAACACCTATTGCTGGAGCTCCTCGCACTTTCATTACTTGAATTGCATCCCAAACACCCTCAGCTGTTTTAAAAGATTCATAGACTACTTCGTTTGGTAATAAAGTTTGATCCAATAAAACTAAAGCATCATTTTCCCACTGAATTGGTATTAATTGCTCTTCCATCATCTTCTCCCCTTACTTCGCACTATGCATGGACTGTTTTTTTAACGTTTCTACAAAACTCGTACCTGTTTTATATTGATTTGCTCGTAAAATAAACTTCTTCGCTACTTGAAGACAAATTCGCTCCGCTCTAGCACGTGCTTCATCATTCTCAATACAGGTAATATCCTTTACTTTCGCTAATCCAACAATACGACGAATTAACTCAAGACCCGTCACTGCAGCTGTATCCTCTAACACAGATTGTAAATATACGTGGTTAAAGCCTTCTTCCTTCGCCATAATTTCTGTCACATGAATATCCCAAGCATCTAAAAATTTCTTCTTAAATAAATCAATTACCTCTACCATCGTAGTTTTTAGCCAATCCATATACGTATCTTTCTCAGCTCCAGGTGGCATCGTTGCATCTGCATTCACCCAAGCGAACATTAAATTCGCCATTACATTCCCAATGTCATATCCCATAGGTCCATAAAAAGCAAACTCAGGATCAATAACCTTTGTAGAATCATTTTTTACAAAAACAGAACCAGTATGTAAATCACCGTGAAGCAACGCCTGCGCGTTCGTCATAAAAGAAAATTTAAGTTTCGCTACTTCCATACGAAGCTCTTTATCACTATAAATATGCTCTCTAATCCACCCTTCATTTAATTGAAATAATTCGTTGCGTTTATTATGATTTGTAAATGGCTCTGAATATACGAGGTCCTCTGTAATCTCACATAACTCTGGATTTATATAATTCTTCACGAGTTCCTTCTTCTCTTTATGATTCATTACAACATCTGATGTTAATAGAAGCGTATTTACCATAAAAGTAGTTAAATCTTCAGCAAGCCTCGGAAATATTTGATGATTTATAAGTGCTGTACGTAATATTGTGTGATCTGATAAGTCTTCCATTACGCAACAATTCATTACACTATCAAATAAATACACCTTTGGAACAAGTCCTGATGCTAACTCCTCCTCTAACTGCAAAACATCAGATTCAATACGAATACGATTCGTCGACAACTTAAACTCATCTGAAATACGTGCTGTATCCCCAGCCTGCTTCACGATAATGGAATTATTACTCTCCTCATCCCAAACACGAAACACATAATTTAAATTTCCATCTCCTATTTCTTTACATTGTAACCCCTTTGTATCCTCAAACTTAGATAATTTCTCTTTCACATATGCAATCACATCTTTAGCTTCCATTAAAAAATACTTCGTGAACTTAGACATGGTTTCCCCTCCACACTAAATGTAAACGTTTTCTAAAAGCCATAAAAAATAATAGACTGAAATTTTTTCAATCTATACTATATCTTTTTTATTGCAATACATATCTCGTTTTTATTATATCTTTTTAGAAATGAGCGTCAATGTTTCTATTTCTCATTGCAATATACTTCTTATTATATATATTTAAGATGACAATAATTGTTCAAAAAGATTCCGATACATTTTGTTGTATTTATTGCACAATTCTTTGTACAATAAAGTAAGAAGTTACTTTTCAAATCCACAACTTCTAAGAAAGATTTCCTTCCTAAGAATTTATACTTACACCATATCTCTAATATAAACACTAACCTTTCAACCACTCATTTAAAATTTATAAACTTAAAATTACCTTTCCAGTCCCTAGTAGCTTTAATTGAGAATAAATATTAATTAAATTGGAATAAAGTTAGTTTATTCTCTTGACAAAATAACCACTTCTATATGATAATTAATATCGAATTAGAATTATTATAGTTAATTAAAAAATATATTTTATGAGCAAACTAATTTCCGATGCTCAAAACCAACCTTTAGGAGGAATTTTAATATGTTATTAATCGGCACAGAAGTAAAACCGTTTAAAGCTAATGCTTATCATAATGGAGAATTTATCCAAGTTACTGACGAAAGTTTAAAAGGAAAATGGAGCGTAGTTTGTTTCTACCCAGCAGACTTCACATTCGTTTGTCCAACTGAACTTGAAGACTTACAAAACCAATATGCAACTCTAAAAGACTTAGGCGTTGAAGTATACTCTGTATCTACAGACACTCACTTCACTCACAAAGCATGGCATGATAGCTCAGAAACTATCGGCAAAATCGAATACATTATGATTGGTGACCCAACTCGCACAATCACTACAAACTTCAACGTTTTAATGGAAGAAGAAGGTCTTGCTGCTCGTGGTACATTCATCATCGATCCAGACGGCGTTATCCAATCTATGGAAATCAATGCTGACGGTATTGGCCGTGACGCAAGCATTCTTGTTAACAAAATTAAAGCAGCTCAATACGTACGTAACAACCCAGGTGAAGTTTGTCCAGCTAAATGGCAAGAGGGTTCTGCAACACTTAAACCAAGCCTTGACCTTGTAGGCAAAATCTAAGGAGTTCGATCAAAATGATACTAGATGCAGATATAAAAACACAACTATCCCAATACCTTCAGTTAATGGAGAACGATATTTTACTTAAAGTAAGCGCAGGAGACGATAACGTATCTAAAGATATGTTATCTCTAGTAGATGAATTAGCTACTATGTCATCTAAGATTACAGTAGAAAAAGTTGAACTAGAGAGAACACCAAGCTTTAGCGTAAATCGCCCTGGCGAAGACACTGGTGTCGTATTCGCTGGTATTCCATTAGGACACGAATTTACTTCATTAGTGTTAGCTTTACTGCAAGTTAGTGGACGTGCTCCAAAAGTTGAACAAAAATTAATCGATCAAATCAAAAACATTCAAGGCGAATATCATTTTGAATCTTATATCAGCCTAAGTTGTCATAACTGTCCTGATGTTGTACAAGCTCTTAACGTAATGAGCGTTCTAAACTCTAGTATTACACATACTATGATTGATGGCGCTGCATTCAAAGAGGAAGTAGAAAGCAAAGACATCATGGCAGTACCAACTGTTTACCTAAACGGCGAATCTTTCGGAAGCGGTCGTATGACACTTGAAGAAATTTTAGCTAAAATGGGTAACGGTCCAGATGCATCAGAGCTTTCTGATAAAGATCCATACGATGTTCTTGTTGTTGGTGGCGGCCCAGCTGGTGCAAGTGCAGCAATTTATGCAGCACGTAAAGGCATCCGCACTGGTATCGTTGCTGAGCGCTTCGGTGGTCAAGTAATGGATACTATGGGTATTGAGAACTTCATCAGCGTAAAACGCACTGAAGGTCCTAAGCTAGTAGCAAGCCTTGAAGAGCACGTAAAAGAATACGACATCGATGTAATGAATCTACAACGTGCGAAACGTTTAGAGAAAAAAGAACTTATTGAAGTGGAACTTGAAAACGGCGCTATTCTGAAAAGTAAGAGCGTAATCGTTTCAACAGGTGCTCGCTGGCGTAATGTTGGCGTACCAGGTGAAGCTGAGTTCAAAAACAAAGGTGTAGCATACTGCCCACACTGTGACGGCCCATTATTCATCGGAAAAGATGTAGCGGTTATCGGCGGAGGTAACTCTGGTATTGAAGCAGCTATTGACTTAGCAGGTATTGTTAAGCACGTAACTGTTCTTGAATTCATGCCAGAATTAAAAGCTGATGCTGTATTACAAGAGCGTCTTAACAGCTTACCAAACGTAACTGTTCTGAAAAACGTTCAAACGAAAGAAATCACTGGTACTGACAAAGTAAACGGTATTTCTTACATCGATCGTGAAACTGAAGAAGTTCATCACGTTGAATTACAAGGTGTATTCGTTCAAATCGGTCTTGTGCCAAACACAGACTGGTTAGGCGAAACTGTTGAACGCGCTCGCGGTGAAATCGTAACAGATAAGCACGGCGCTACAAACGTACCAGGAGTGTTTGCTGCAGGTGACTGTACAAATAATCCGTACAAACAAATCATCATCTCTATGGGTTCAGGAGCGAATGCAGCTTTAGGTGCATTTGATTACTTAATCCGTAACTAATAAAACAGATTTGAAGAAGCATAGCTATCATTTCGGTAGCTATGCTTCTTTTTTTTATAAGATTATATAATTAAAATAATAATATCAAAAGGAATTACATCTGTATTCTCTGTGTTTCCAGTTCTTCTGAAATAACATCAATTTGACGATCTAGCTTATAAAATTTCATAATGATAATTCCTAAAATTGCTGCGAGCAGCGGTGCCCACAAATAATTTATTTTTATCGCAACAAGTGCGGAATGTGCTTGTTGTTCTGCACCAGGTACATATTTCCCAAAAGAAAGCATCGCTGCCGATAGTGCTCCTCCCACTCCCATGCCTACTTTTGCTCCAAAACTAATAGCCGCAGATAATAACCCTTGAGCTCGAACACCAGATTTCCATTCTCCATAGTCAACAGTGTCTGCAACCATCGCAAATGCCATACTCATAGAAAAACCTTACCCTAAGCTGTTTATAACCATCCCTGTTAAAATGAGAGGAATCGATTGAATATTACTACCGAATAAGGCAGTAGTATAGCCAATAATCATAATCGAAGAACCCATAATCATCGTATTTCTCTTCCCAATTTTCTTAGATACAAATACTGAAAGTGCCAGTGTGATTAATGATACTAGAGATAAAGCCATCGTAACTGCTATAAGATCTGGTCGTTTCATATTATATGTCCAAAAATAAACTGTTGTCTGCGTTTGCATCGTCATAATAGTCATTTGAACAAATCCACTCGCTAAAAGTAGGAACCATGGTACATTTCCTTTTACCGCCTTTATAGACTCACGAAACGGCAAGGGTTTATCATTTGGAGAAACAACCCGTTCCTTAACGTTCAAGAAAGTAATAATGAAGAAAATCCCGCCAATGACACTAAATAAAATCATTGTGAAGAAGAAACCTTTCTGCTGATCACCACCACCAAGTGCTTTAACAATTGGAAGGGTACCAACAGATACCATAATTATCCCAATAAAAGCGAAAAACATTCTAATAGAAGCCAGTTCTGTTCGCTCTTGCGGATTACTCGTCATGCTAGGTAAAATTGATGTAATCGGGATATTTATACCAGAATAAATAATACCAAGAAGTGTATAAGTGATGTAAGCGTATACAATTTTACCTGTAGAACCAAGGTCTGGCGTATAAAATGTCATGACTGCAATAATAGCAAACGGAATACCTAACCACAAAAAGTAGGGCCTGCTTTTCCCCCATTTTGAATTTGTTTTATCAATGAGAATCCCCATCATCGGATCAGCGAAAGCATCCAATACACGTGTTATTAGGAACAAAGAAGCAACAGCGGTAGTACTAATCCCATATACATCCGTATAAAAAAACATCAAATATATAGTAATCATTTGAAAAATCAAATTGGAAGCCGTATCTGAAAGCCCGTAACTAATTCTTTCTCTCCAACCTACTTGTTTCTTCATCATCTCAACTTGCTCCTCTCCTACATATATTCATTCCTATAAGAAAGCTTGCTCAAAAACATTTTTTCAAGCAAGCTTCTAAATTTAGATAAACACTCTCTTAATCTCTTTCGCAATTTCATTCATTAAATCTTCTGCTTGTGGATATAAACCAATCTTATCCATGAAGGCATGATCTGTACCATTGTACTGAATAAGCTTAGTAGTTACACCACTGCGCGCTAGTTTCGCTGCATAAGCTTCACACTCTACTTTTAAATAATCGAATTCAGCAGTTACAATTAGTGTTTGCGGCATGTTACTTAATTTATTTGATAGTAATGGTGAAACATGAGGGTCTGTAATTTCTCCATTATTTTGTAAATACAATTGGAAAAGCAGCTCACTACTTCCAGCCATACCTTCAAGCATTGGAATAATTAATTCCGAATGGTTACGGATTTCATACTGATCGCGGCTCCACTCAAAATCCTCTGTTTGAACACCTGCCATATTCACTGTAGGATAAATAAGTGCTTGAAGCTTAATCATCTTAGTTCCTTTTTCACTATCCATTAGTGCACATACAGTAGCTAAATTACCACCCGCGCTATCTCCAGATACCGCAATTTGTTGTGGGTTCACTCGAAGCTCTGTAGCATGTTCATATACCCATGTTACAGCCTCAAAAGAATCCGTTAGCCCAGCTGGATATGGATGCTCAGGAGCTAATCGATAATCAACAGAAATTACCACAGCGCCAGCCTTTTCAGCTAATGCTTTACAAGGATTTTCTACAACATCGACACTGCCGCCAATAAACCCTCCACCATGGAAGAAAACTACAGCAGGCAAGTTACCTTCATTAGAAGGTGTATAAATTCGTAAAGGAATTGTTCCATTCTTGCCCTCAATTACTTTATACGTCGTTTCAATTTTACTTGTCGTAACGTCTTCATTATTCCAGCCCATCATAGCTCGCATGCCATTAACAAAACTCATAGTATCCGCCGGGTCAAATGATTGATTACCCATCATAGCCATTTGCTCTGCTACTTGTAAATTTACGTGAAGAACCCTAGGATCTAATCCACCAGTTACACTAGAATCGGGAATCGGTTTAGCGATAAAATCAAATCCTCTTTTTTTAACAACGGATGTCTCTTCACTTAAATTCGAAAGAAGATTAGTATATAAAGTTTGATTACTCATCGTTATCATCTCCATCTTAAATATTTTCGAATATAGCTTTCATATATGAATGAACGGTCAATAACTAAAGATTTCTACGATATGTTTTCGTACGAGAATCTTCAATTACATCATTCCAATTCATTCCAAAGGCAAAGTCATATACATGTCCTTCAGAATCAATATGGCATTCCATATCATGTGCCACATCTTCCAGTTGTTCCTCGACTGTTTTCATATTTAGCGGCATTTGCATCGGTAACAAACCGGATGGTTCATAATGCCCAGACAAGATATCCATAATTACTTGATCTTGCACCCCAAAATTCGCTACAATGGCATCCACTTCAGATTCAAATTCTGCAACAACAGTTGGATTCGATAATAAAATTGATACGATGACTGGCTTGCCCTTCATCATTTTTTTTGTTTCCAGTACCATATCTAAATCCGATTCATTATGAGCTGTAACCGTCTTACCTTTATATGAACGATTCATTACATCATTTTCCCTAGAATCACCAGCTATACTATGTGAACGGGCATACTCAGCTGTGTATGGCTTGTATTGAAGACTAATTGGTACATAACCATTTCCTCCATTAGCAGCATCGTCTTGACTGTATCCCGTTCCTGACTTTGGACTTTGAATAAACACAAGTCCGAAATCAGCTTCATCTGAACTAGTAGTAATATCGAAATATTGAGCCACAACGTCAAGATTGACTGGACACTCTAGTTTCTCTTGTGTTGGCATACCAAGCCAGTCTTTCCCAGCCGGTAAATAACGCTTCGGAATATATACTTTGCTTCTAGGCTTCAGCGGCAACGTCTGTCCTTTGTTCTTCAGAAGTACAACTGACTTCAACTGCGCTTCATAACCTGCTCTCATAAATTCTGGATTACTGACGACCTCTTTACTTTTTTCCGACTGTAAATAAGGATTTTCAAAAAGTCCAAGGCGGAACACGTTTAACAACAGGCGTATCGCTGATTGTTCAAACCGATTTCTCATATACTCCGTACCATGTTCGGATACCCCTAATTGATAAGCCTCTAGAACCGGTCCAACTTCATTATTACCGCCAAATTGATCCACACCGGCCATTAATAATTTGTAATGCCGCTCCGCAACACTTAGATGCTCAACTCCCCATGACTTCCCTGTCAAAAATGTATCTTTATCTTCATGCTCATCAGCAGTAATCAACCAGTCTGTGCAAACTACACCATCATAACCATATTGCTCACGTAATAAATCAGTAATTAAATAGGAGCTATAAGAGTTACCTACATTTTCACCATTTTCCTTATCCTGATTGAAAGAAACCGTATAATATGGCATAACTGCAGAAGCCCTACTTGTCTTTTTATCCAATTGGAAAGCACCTTCCACAAAAGGTTTCAAATGTTCTTCAAAATTATTACCTGGATAAACAGCGTACTTTCCACAACCGAAATGTGCATCTCTTCCGCCTTCACCAGATCCTCCTCCAGGCCAATGTTTCACCATGGCGTTCACACTATCTAGCCCCCAGCCATCTTCTAATTCTCGTTCACCTTCTGATGTTTGGAAACCATCTACATAAGCACGAGCCATGTCTGTAGACAAAGTTGAATCCTCACCGAATGTACCGTTGAAACGGAACCAACGTGGATCAGTCGCAATATCAATTTGCGGTGAAAGTGCTGTCGTCATACCAAGCGCCCTGTACTCCTTAGAAGCAACTTCACCAAATGTACGTGTCACCTCTGGATCAAATGTAGCAGCAAGCCCAAGTGTTTCCGGCCAAAATGATACTCGAGAAGCTGTTCCTGCACCAACGTTAAATTCCGAACTTGCATCGGAACCATGACGCGGGTCTGAGCTATTATTTGCAGGAATGCCTAAAGTTGTTCCTTCTGCGATACCTTGCAGCTTATTATTCCAATGCGCAGCCGTTTCTGGATTTTCAACAGTTGTAATAAGAACATGACGGAGATGATCTTCAGTCAAAAATGCAATTTGCTCATCTGTTAAATCCCAAGGCTTCGCACCACTCTCTTCATAAGATTTCCCGCCATAAGTTCCTGAGAACCAACCGCCACTCGCAGCTGGAATTGCTTGATGCCGGCTATATAACATTAATCCCGCAATCTCCCCAATGGACATACGTGAAGCGAGGTCTTTCGCTCGTTCTTCAGCCGATAATCTCCAATCTTCATACGGTTTTAAAATTCCATCCTTACTTAAATTCTTAAAAGATAAACCATTTTTTTCAATAATTCGAACACCTGATAAAGTAGAATAGCCTAGTTTAGGCCCTCCTTCGTTACAAACATATTCAATCACGGGTTGTTGACTATTTATAGCAGTTTTTTCTTGAGCTGACATAACAGCCTCCTCCATTTCTTTAAACTAGATTATTACTTATCAACATGAAGTAAAGTAATAATCCACACGATTAGAAAGCGTTTACAATTTAATTATAAAAAAACCACGCCTCTTTGAAGAGACAGTGGTTTATCGCTTTTTATTACTCTATTTAACCTATTTCTACTTTTAAACCTACAATTTTAAATAAAAGAGATTAAATTTTAACCTAGTTGATCAATACACCGGAATTAGCTCAATTAACTCAATCCCATGTGGTTCCAAAATAGAAATACATGTTTGACCATTATGTACCTCAATATATTGACTAGTCATGCGCGGATGAGTCGCTGCTTTCAAGTATTCCACATCCTCAGAACATAAAGATTTTGGAGCCCCCATCTCTACCCAGCGATCATAACTACTTCCATGCTTTCTACCAAGTGTACGAGTAATCATGCGATATGTACCACTCGGTAAATTAGTAAGTTCCAACTCAATTTTCATAGTCTTTACATCCTTGAAACCATTATAACGATTGACCTCATCAATAAATGAAATATCCCCCAGTGCATATAAATCATCAAAATGACAATAATTAAAAACTAACACTTGATATCCCCCGTGGCCAGAGGTAACTATATAACAATCCCCACGTTCAATGAGTTGATTCCCTAATTTCCCTAGCAATTCGTAAGCAATCATCCCAGCCTTAGGAATACCATATTGGGCGAATAAACCTAATCCACCATGGAACAAATCTGGTGAAGCTACTGTTTCTTCAATATTATCGCTCAGTACCCAGTAACCAAATCCTTCAATACTATCCAAATTATCAATAATATTTTTAACAATATAAGCCGCTTTGTACAGCGTATCATTCGTTAACTCACGATGATATGCTGTCGAATTCCACTCTGTTAAATAAAGATCAATATCATATATTTCATAATCTTCGAGTAGCCTTTTTTCACTTGCAAGCCTATCCTTTAAAAGGTCTGGATTGGGAGATATACCACCAAACTCCTCAATTAACTTTTGAAACGATTCTAATTGTTGGATCTCACTGAACTTCTCCAGCTTATCCATCCTTTCATGTGGGTAAAAATGAAGTGGGATAAAATCCGGCAAACATTGCCGCTCATGACAAAAAGGAAAAAACTCATCATAAATCTCCCCTTCATAAAGCGTAATAACTCGGCCAGGAGCCCCAATTTGCAGATGCGGTGATACTCGTTTTATAGTCTCATAGGTTTTGGCATATAACTCCATGTATTCCTCCATCGTTCCGGGCCAGAACGCCTTCACTTCCGGCTCATTCCAAAATTCAAACTTCCAAGCTTCTACCTCTTCTTTACCATAACGATTCATACAGTGGCGGACAAAATGTTCAACAAGCTCACACCATTTATCTACAGACTTTGGCGGACTAATATAACTTTTCATATAAAAAATAGTTTTATCCTGATCCCTTGCTAACGCCGAGGGCATAAAACCAAGCTCAACAAACGGCTTAAGATTAATAGAAAGAAGAAAGTCAAATAACTCATCAACTAATCTAAAATTATATTTAGCTCTTCCCGCCTCATCTTCTGAGTACACCATCATAGGATCATCGAATATACCATGAAACCTTAAATAGCGGAAAGGACAGCGCTTCTGAACTAGTTTGAGTTGTTGTTGTATATCCGCATGTAATCCTTCTTTCGCTTTACCAATTGTTATTAAACTTTTCCATGTATGCCTTAAATGTCTATCTTTCTTAGAAACATCTATCTGATATGTTACCGTTTCTAGCGGCGTAATCTCCTCCATCTGCTGCGAGGGACTTCTCTTTAAGTACTGACTAATAATACCGAGCGCACTAGATTGATTAAACGTCAAATAATTAGCCGTTACTCTCTCCTTTTTATCCCCCACATCTAGCCGAAAATGCTTTCGATATTCACTTGGCGTTTCATTGTACCTTGCTTTAAACGTGGCATAAAATGACTTAACATTTGGAAACCCATGCTTCAGTGCTATATCAGCAATAGGTGTTTCAATATTATAAAGCAACTCCTCCACCGTATGTTTCAAACGAATACTTGCCAGATACGATTGAAAGTTAAGTCCAATATTCTCTCTAAAAAACTTGGACAAATATGGAATAGATAAATATTCACGCTCAGCAATTGAATGTAATGTAATAAATTCTTTATAATGATCATCAATGTAAGTAATGATACGAAGCATACGCTCCATATACTTCTCACTCATGATCTCCTCTGATTCCTCAAGCCTAAATTGTTTCAATAGGATAGAGAATACTTCTAGCATTCGAATTTGCATGTCAATCTTATATACATTACCTTGATGATACTGTAATTGCACCATCTCAGCCAGCAATCGTCGAATCTGATTTAAAGCATGACGTCGTTCCTTCCCTTTATCTCCTGAATAACAATGAAAGCTAATCTCCTCTACCTGCACCAATTTTTCCTTTATATAACTAGAAGGGATAAGGAACGTTGCAATTATATTTCTATCAAGACCTATCACTTCATGCACATGACATTGATTAATTAACAATACGTCACCTTCCGAAAGCATCCTTCTTTCATCATTCACTCTAACTTCTACTGTACCACGTAATACAAAAATGATTTCTACGCTGTTATGCCAATGGCTCGGCACATAATTGATACTATTCAGTGAAACATCGAAAGGTAGACTGTTGTTAACCTCAATTAACTCATATATGGCATTTCGCATGAAGTTCGCCTCTCTTTCCTAATAATTGCATGCCTGCTTAATCAATACTCCTACCAACGTATATAAGCCAATACTTCCATTCACACCATTTATCTCTTAGTTCCCCAATCTATAAATTAAAAACCTCTCATTTCCATTCTTCTCATACGCCCCTGGCAACCTAATTTCCTTCTTCAATTCAAATGCAGTCTGATTCTCCAAGAAGAAAATATAATCTTCAGAAGGATAGTATAAAATAATATCAATTTCTCTCTCCACCGCTTCTACCGAAAGCAAAATGTTATTTACTACGTTCATAAACACTTGTACAGAAAATGGATTGAAGAAATAAAATTGGTTATCACGCGGATCAATCTCGTATTTCTGTGCTAAACAACATTCAAATTGAATTTTATCTTTACTGTTTCTTACCTTCCTTGCATAACGCTCACGGTTTTCCATTGCTTCTTTATAAAACTCTTCATTCATTTCAATCCCAACCGCTGATGCACCGCACTTATGGTGCATGTAAAAGTTTAGCCGCCCTTTTCCGCATCCAAAGTCTACAATTCGATCACTACTTTTAATTTCGTATTGGCTCAATAATTCCTCTAACCCACTATATGGCGTTGGCTCATAGCGGTGGTAATGCATAGACTTATTAAAGCCTTTTTGCTCACCGACAGTTTTTATATGTAATACAGCATCGTAATATTGTTCGTTCATTCGTTTGCTCCTATTAAGAAATATTACTATTATTATACACCACGTACTGAATGCTCATTTTTCATCAAATTAATTGGTACGTGAAATTATATTGTCGCAAATGAAAATATATCGACTTAACGACAAATTCCTACAAAAAAAACAGGAGCTTTCTAGCCCCTGTCTTCTAATACTTTCAATACAGTTTGTTTTAATATTTCTACTCCATCCATTATACAGCTATGATCAAACTTCATATACGGATGGTGTAATCCAGGTTGTAAGTTCGCCCCTAGTCCAAGCATGACAGCTTTTAAATGGGGTCTTTTCACTGTATAGTAATGGAAATCATCGCTTCCTGTCGTATACAGTGGTCCAGTACATCCCTCTTCCCCGTACACTTCAAGAATACCTTTTCGCATAAAGCGCTCAGCTTCTTCTGACACTTCAGCTCCTGGTACGAGATCGATCCACTCATAAGAAAGTTTAGATCCCATTGATTCAGCTGACTGAATTACTTGCTCTATTTTTCGCTTCAATTCATCTAGTAATATGTTATTTTCTGCTCTTACATCTAAACTAAAATGCCCGTTACCTGGAATAATATTTAGATTATCACCGCCAGCTTGGCATCTCGTCATCTTAACAGAATAAGACGTCTGCGGCGGTAACCATATATTTTTCAATCCAATATTAATCATTGAGATGACATCAATTGCATTTATCCCTTGATGTGGGCGTGCCCCGTGTGCATCATCTCCGTGAATCATCCCTTCTAAAAATCCTGCAGCTCCGTGACGAATAGATGGGGCAGCTTGTTTCAAAGGCAGTTCTTCAATCGGCCTTAAATGAACACCAAATAAGAAATCAGCATCATCCACGGCGCCCTTCTCTACCATCTTTAAAGAACCATTTCCTTTTTCCTCTGCCGGCTGAAAAATAAATCTAACAGTACCGCTATCCCATCTCATATTTTTCAATTGTAAAATAAGGCCCATCACAATTGTCATATGAGCATCGTGGCCGCATGAGTGATTCGCTTTAAATTCTCCGTCTACTTCTTGCCATAGCGCATCCATATCAGCACGAATCGCGATAACTGGATTCCCGCTTCCGATTTCAGCAATCACGCCAGGGCAATCATCAAATATTTTATATGAAATTCCTTCTTCTTTTAGAAAGTTAGTAATATAAGCTGTCGTTTCATATTCCTTCCAGCTTACTTCAGGGTTTTCATGTAAATGCTGAAAAATTTCAGTTAAACGCTCTTGTAGTTCTAATGTTTTCAACTTTTCATTCTCCTTCCCAAATTACAAACCATTAAAGTTAATTATATTTCTGAAAAAACAGATGTTTTTATGAACATATTGAATTTTAAGAAAAAAGTCAATTATTTATTTTAAAATGCTATTAATACCAATATTTACTCATTTTATAAAGATATCCATACAGATAGAACATTCCTTATTTTCTGTTTTTTATTGACGCTTGCATTTATTTTTAGTTATTATAACTTAATAAACGTCTATTTTGCGACAATTCTAAAAATACAAACATACATAATGAGGAGGCATTTTATGAAAAAAGAAATACCTTTTGGAGTAGCAATTATCCCTATTATCATTACAGTTGCAGTTATGATGGTTACAATTGTTGTATTAAAACAAGGCCCTCACGTCCCACTTATTATCGGTACAACCGTTGCTTCTATCGTTGCCTGGCGTTACGGTTACAAATGGAATGACATTGAAGAAGCAATGTATAAAGGAATTCGCCTCGCATTACCCGCTATCGTTATCATTATTCTTGTAGGTTTAACGATCGGTGCTTGGATTGGCGGCGGAATCGTCGCAACAATGATTTATTACGGTTTAAATCTTTTAACTCCATCACTATTTTTAGTTTCAATTACAATTATTTGTTCTATTGTTGCATTAGCTATCGGTAGCTCTTGGTCTACAATGGGAACAATTGGTGTTGCAGGAATGGGAATTGGCCTAAGTATGGGAATCCCAGCTCCAATGGTTGCCGGTGCTATAATTTCCGGTTCTTATTTCGGCGATAAAATGTCACCGCTTTCAGACACGACAAACTTAGCCGCAGGATTAACAAATACAGATTTATTCACACATATTCGTCATATGTTATTTACTACAATTCCAGGTTTAATTATTACTCTTATCGTTTATGCGTTCTTAGGAAGAAGCTTTGGCGCTAACAATATTGATGCAAAAAGCATCGATCAAACATTACAAGTATTGCAACAAAACTTTGTTATCTCGCCTTTTCTATTAATTATACCAGTAGTCGTTATGGTATTGGTCGCTAAAAAAGTCCCTGCTATACCAGCTATTCTCGTAGGTGTTATTTTAGGATTCTTATCACAAGTCTTTATTCAAGGTGGTTCTGTCTCATCAGCTGTCGGTGCACTCCAAAGTGGATTTGTTATAGACACTGGAAACAAGCTAGTAGACGAACTATTTAACCGTGGTGGCTTAAGCTCTATGATGAATACAGTCTCTATGACAATTGTCGCTATGACTTTCGGAGGAGTACTAGAACATACTGGCATTCTTCGCTCAATTGTAAATCAAATTTTAAAATTAGCGACATCATCAAAAGGACTTATCGCTTCTACTATCGCATCTTGCTTTGCAACGAATCTTACTTGCTCTGAACAATATATTTCGATTGTTGTTCCTTCAAGAATGTATGCAAATGCGTACACAGAAAAAGGACTACATTCTAAAAACTTATCCAGAGCATTAGAAGATGGTGGAACATTAACTTCTGTTTTCGTACCTTGGAATACATGTGGTGTATTTATACTCGCAACACTTGGAGTAGGCGCATTCGAATATGCTCCTTATGCTATATTGAATTTCATCGTACCTATTATTTCAATCATTTATGGTATAACTGGCCTCACAATTACGAAGCTATCGGATATTGAAAAAGCAGACCTATTGAAAAAACAAAAAGCGCAACTAGAAGCTTAAAATTTTTGAAACGAATACAATGGTAAATTCAGCTCATATATTGCGCGAGGGCGCCCTTGTTGATAGGGCATTTCCTCGCCGCAAATATTGGCATACCTGTAATCAACTAATTTCTTTAACAGCCTTTCCGTCGATCGCCGAGTCACTTGTAAATACTCAGAAAGATCGGCCGCTGTAAATTTCAATGATGGATGCGATTGACTAAACTGAATAATTTTTGACAAGTTTGCAGGACTAAGCTTCATTTCCTTCGCTATTTTCATTAATTCAGGATTATCGTTTTTTAAACTTTGTACCCTCTGTTCTTTCGGGAACGGACCAAATAATTCTTTATCACTTGTTAATATATAAAAGCGGCGCTCTATCGGATTATTTTTTGCGAAACCTTGAGCGATTTTTGCATTTTGTTCCGCTTCATTTACTGTTTTTCCGTAACCAAATCCAATAGATACCACTCCTTCTATATTCGTAAATAAACGATCTATCGTATTTGTTTTTGTACTCGATTCGATATCACCACGAGTTGTATACAAAATAAAAGTCATTTCATCAACTTGTTTAAATGAACCACGTAATTCTTTTGAAATTACATTTAATTGTTCAAACGATCTTTCTTGTAACTCTATAAAGGATATAATACAAGCACCAACAGTAGCTGAATGGCTTTTTGCTAACTCAGCTTTTATTTTTGCATCTTTTAACCCCTGTATAATTGATTGCGTTGGATCTATCATACGCTCTGAAGGAATACCTATTTTTTGAAGTTCGTCGTAGACAGCGTGAATACTAGTTAAAGCTAAATCAACCTCTCCAGATTGATATTTAGCTAAATGAAAATCAATGATTCTCTTAATTTCATCATTACTCCATAACATATTTTCATAATCCATCACTTGCGGCGTTTCTTTCAGACCGATATCATGGAACACATTTGTAATAAACGAACGATCTACTAAATCAATTGAAATTTTATGAGGTTGAATACCTTGATGATATATTATAGAAAGAAGTGAAGAAGCGACAGTTGTCTCGTCTTGCTGTAAGTACATACTTGGAATTCGTAATTGTTCTCTTATTTCTTTTGCCATATAATAAGGTAAGGCACCCGAGAAAAAGATAACATCACAAGGTTTTAAACGCTTTAATATTTCAGAAGATTCCGCCGGATGAAGGTAAATATATGGATCAATCTCTATTTCTTCTAGTTTATGAGCAATAGGTAAAAGATTCTCCATAAACTCTTTTGAACCGACAACTGCAATTTTTATCATCATTTTCTCTAACTCCTTATCATTAATTAACGACTATTTAACGTCAACTATATCAAATGTA
Organism: Bacillus cereus group sp. BfR-BA-01316; assembly: GCF_022664195.1. Lineage (NCBI taxonomy): Bacteria > Bacillati > Bacillota > Bacilli > Caryophanales > Bacillaceae > Bacillus > Bacillus cereus group sp. BfR-BA-01316. Next base: position 58,171 of record NZ_JAKUGX010000010.1, on the reverse strand, counting down.
CAAAACCATTGTAAACAGGAAGGGGTCTTTATTCAATGAAAATTACAGCTATTCATCTTTATGCAATTCGGTTACCGCTTCGCGATCCGTTTGTTATTAGTTATGGTTCTTATTCTGATATGCCTTCTATTATCGTCAAAATGGAAACAGATGAATGTATTATCGGTTACGGCGAAGGCGTTGCCGATGATCACGTTACAGGTGAATCATGGGAAAGTACTTTCCATGTTTTAAAACATACACTAGCTCCTGCTCTTATCGGACAAAACCCAATGAATATCGAGAAAATACACGATATGATGGACAATACAATTTACGGTATTCCTACTGCGAAAGCTGCGATTGATATCGCTTGTTTTGATATAATGGGCAAAAAATTAAATCAACCTGTATATCAATTAATTGGCGGACGCTACCATGAAGAGTTTCCTGTCACTCACGTCTTAAGTATCGCCGAGCCAGAAAATATGGCCGAGGAAGCTGCCTCTATGATTAAGAAAGGTTACCAGTCTTTCAAAATGAAGGTCGGCACGAATGTAAAAGAAGATGTAAAACGAATTGAAGCTGTACGAGAACGTGTAGGAAATGACATCGCGATTCGCGTTGATGTAAACCAAGGGTGGAAAAATAGCGCAAACACATTAACAGCACTTCGTTCATTAGGACATTTAAACATCGACTGGATTGAACAACCTGTTGTAGCGGATGATATTGACGCAATGGCTCATATTCGTTCGAAAACAGATCTTCCGCTTATGATTGATGAAGGACTAAAAGGCTCTCGTGAAATGCGCCAAATTATTAAATTAGACGCAGCTGATAAAGTGAATATAAAACTAATGAAATGCGGCGGCATATATCCAGCTGTAAAACTCGCTCATCAAGCTGAAATGGCAGGCATTGAATGCCAAGTTGGATCCATGGTCGAATCATCTGTTGCCTCTTCCGCAGGATTCCATGTCGCTTTCTCAAAAAAAATCATTACTAGCGTCGAGCTGACAGGACCATTAAAATTCACGAAAGACATCGGAAACTTACATTACGACGTACCATTTATTCGCTTAAACGAAAAGCCGGGACTCGGCATTGAAATAAACGAAAATACATTACAAGAATTAAGCGTCTTTCAAGACGTTGTACGCTAAAGGAGGACTAACACATGACGATTCTTTACGAAGGAAAATTAAAACAAAACAAAGATCCATTTCACGTTACATTACTATCTTTAGAACATATGGAACAAATTTTATCATTACAAAACGTTGTAGTTGAAGCGCTAGAAGATAAAGGTCGTTTACAACCACTCTCGCTAGAAGAATTTCAATATATTTTAGAAGGAAAGGGCATGATGATCGGTTCCTTTATAGAAAACGAGCTCATCGCATTTCGTGCCCTACTAATCCCTCCTATCGACGATGAACATTTAGGGCTTGATATTGGTCTACCAGAAAGTCAGCTACACCGCGTCATCTATCAAGAAATCTCAAACGTTCATCCGAACTGCCGAGGAAATGGCATGCAAAAAATATTAGCCACAGTCATCATGGATGAATTACAAAAAGAAGACAGCAAATACGATTACGTTTGCTGCACCGTTGCACCTTTCAACATCCCTAGTTTAAAGGATAAGTTCGCGCAAGGAATGGAAATTGCTGCGCTGAAGGAGAAGTATGGTGGTAGTATGCGGTATGTTTTTGTGAAGGAATTGCGTGAGAATAAGGAGACAGATTGGAAAGATGTGAAAAATGTTGCGATGAGTGATTTTAGTGGGCAAAAAAAATTACTTACTGAAGGCTATCGGGGCCATAAGATGGAAAAAAATCATGAAACATATTCTGTTCAATTTAAAAAGTAAAAATCAAACTTTTATTTTTTAGAAACCAAGAGAGATGAAACCTTAACAATAATCAGGTTTCATCTCTCTTAAAAAACACATTTTAACGTCCATTTAAATCAGTTAAAAAAGTACTTAATTCATTTCCTGGTTGAAATTTAAACATATATCCATAATGTATAAGGCTTTTCCCTTTGCTCTTTCTCTTAGGGAATTGTCTTAACGCTGTATTATGGTATTTACCACTACTTCTATTCATTAAACTATCATTATTTTCTACAGTTTTAGGATTTAACACAATGCTAATTTCGACATTATGTAACAAATATACTACTTCTTTACTTTGGCTATTCTCAAATTCTATAGCCTTGCTAGTTTCTCTTATGAACGTATAATTATTTTCAACAAAAGCTGCATTTAACCCCTTCATTTCATACTCTCCCCTACTCCATGTCATATACTATTATTGTGATATAAACAGAAGTATCTGTCTAGCATTTCTCTGTCCCATCTTTAAAATAATAATCACCCCTAAACCGTCATCTTCCAACTCGATAACGCTAACCAGTTTTCCATTTCCTTATAGTCAGGCATTATCTTCCCGACAAGACGCCAAAAAGATCGATCATGATTTAAATGAACCATATGGCACATTTCATGAACAACTACATAATCAATTACCCTCTGAGGTGCCATTGCTAGCTTCCAATTAAACGTTAACTGTAGATTTGAATCACAAGTTCCCCACGTACGACTACTATCTGTAATACGAATAGAACGCGGTTTTGTTTTAAAGTTACTTTGATGCGCTTTAATACTTTTCTCTACTAATGCCTTGCACTGCTTATAGTAAAATCGTTTTAAAGCTTGTTGTATTTTCTCATCCTTAAGCTCATTCACATAAATGTGTAGCTTATCCCCTTCAAAAACTGCATTGTCTTGCGTAATACTTGCATCTTGAGAAATCTGTATCGGATACGTATTCCCTAAATACAGAAAGCCCTCTCCTTGATCATAATCCTTTTCCTGTGGACCAAGCGCTCGATCCTGCATTTCCTTACGGGTTTTCTGAATCCAATCCCATTTCTCCTCTAGCAACTGGACTAAGTATTCAACAGGTGTCCCTTTCGGAGCTTGCACTTCAACATTACCGTAAGAATCTACATAAAGACGCACGGACTTTTTCTTCTTATAAGTTATATGAAAATTAATTGTCTCACCTAAATATGTATGTACCATTTCATCACCTAACGTATTCGTTCATAATTATTTTTACAAATAAAAAAGAGCAGGCTACTAACGTCCTACTCTACCTATTATATCATTTACTGCTTTAACAAACTTATTATCCTCTATACTTTACAGCCAATCCCTTAATGAAATTCCTTGCGTATCTATCGCCGCACTCTTTGTAATGCTTATGGCCTTTCTTTCTTAATAAAGCGCCTAATTCTCCTTTTGTTACGATGACTCCTACGCTGTCTAATATATCAAGCACATCCTCACTCGTTAAAGATAGTGCGATTTTCATTTTCTTTAAAAGAAGGTTATTGGCACTTTCATTGCTGCGTAAAGGTGCTGCTTGTCCCGCAGGTTGCCCTGGTTTCGGGTCTTGCTTTCCTCTTTTTAAAGTAATAAATCCATTTAAAAATGACTCTAACATCATCATATCGCATGTTAGTACGTACTCATCTTCGACTACATCAGCATCTTCCGCTTCATGTTGTGGACTTCTCTTTACTTTTGTAAGCATATCAAGTACGTCCTCTTTCGTTACTTCAATGCCACCAAGATTAAATATTTCAACCATATCTATATCTTTTATATCCATAGCATATCTTACTCTTTTTAATATATCATTGTTGCTCATTGCCATTGGTTTTCCTCCTGAAATGTTGATTATAGTAATGCTTTTAGCATGTGTAAATTAATGTCGTTAAGTTACTACTTTAACATTTTAGAGGTTGGTTTTGTAGTCTTAGGTGGATTAATGCTTTTGGGGATGATTTTAAAACAGCAACATATGTTGTTTAGGTACTTTAAATTATCCATTTTAACCCAATTAAATTATAATGATACTAGAGTTACTATGGGAGGGAATCAATATTGAATTATCTAATTGGTTATAAAGATGCTGAACGAAACTTCGGACATGAGGACCCAATGCTAACAGAATATACATATGGAGAGTCAGAATCTAATACCGAAAAGCTCCTAAAAGTACAAAAGGGAGATTTTCTATTCTTTCATAAAACAATACATAACAAGCGCTATATAACCGCATATTATGTGATCGAAATGCTTTAAATCAAATTAAACATTATATCAAACTATGTAAAGAAGAATTAAAATTAAATACTGTAAAAGGTATTTTAGTTGGTAATGGGATAGCTCCTTCCTTTGACGATGATATTAATAAAGCAAAAAAGGATGGGATAATCGTGCGAAATTACGGATGGGGATTTACTATTAATTAACACACTTGAAAATGGACTAACCTGATATAGGTTAGTCCATTTCTTTTTATGCAACTCTAATTTAGTGGGCAACTCAAACATGAATGTTACGCAAAATTCAGATGAACTATATTGATTATGTTTACTTAGGTTTTACTTTTTATTTGTGGCACGGTTCACCGTAACTAATCTAAATGAGGTTATTGTTCATTATTTTCATAATTAAATTTAACAAAAAAGGTAGTGCCTTCCGATCCTGTTTGAATTTCTATTTTTGCATTATGACGGGCAGCAATGGCATAACATATGCCTAACCCCAATCCAGTTCCATTATCTTTGGTCGTGTAAAATGGAGTACCCAGTTTCTCTAATACTTCAGGCCTGATACCTTTTCCTTGATCACGCACTGCAAGCACCACACAATTTTGACCTTCCTTGTAGGTGCTAATGGTTAGAACTTTCCCTGTGCCCATCGCTTCTAAGCCATTACGGTATAGGTTTATTAATAATTGCCGTATCTCATTACGATTTAAAAGTAATTCCGGAATGTCATTTGTATCGACTTGAATATATTTATTTTGATTATACGTATCAATCTTTATTAAAGGAATAATATCGTGGATAATTGAATTTAAATCTAACATCTGCAAATCCGATTTCCTTGTATTACCCATTGAGAGAAATTCAGTAATAATAGAATTGGAACGGTCAAGTTCTTCAATCATTAAATTAAAGTACTTATTATGTTTCTCATAGATGTTCTCTTCTTTTAATAACTGCAAAAATCCTCGTACTGTTGTCATTGGATTTCTAATCTCATGGCTGATACCTGCTGCCATTTGCCCTATTAAATCTATGTTGGATAACCTTTTCAATTCCTGCTCATATTGCTTTTTTTCCGTTATGTTTTTAAAAATACAACAAATACCATCATCATACGGGTATGCAATAACTTCGTGCCAATATTCATCAGAGGTAGAAAGAAATTCGAAATGAACTGTAGTTCGCTCTGACATTGCACGATGAAATTCCTTATACATAACTGTGTCGACGCTCCTCGGGAAAACCTCCCGTATATTCTTGCCTAATACATCTTTTGCTGTTTTTCTTTGTGGAAAATATTGATGCTTATTTACGTACGTAAATTCCCATTTATTATTCAAAGTAAAGAATCCATCCGTAATACTTTCAATCACACTTGTAACTTTTTCATTAGCAGCAGCTAGTTCTCTCGTTCGCTCTTCCACCATGCTTTCAAGTTGATCCATATATAACAAGTTTGAAAACGTAGGAGCTGTGGCATCAACGATAGATTTTGCCAGTTGAATTTGGGAATTATCGTAATTGTGAGCTTTTCCCTCTTTGCCAACGACGATTAACCCTAATACTTCTCCCATTGAAACCAATGGAATCATCAGTAGACCCTTACTATCTATATTTTTTGTTTGAATAACCTCTTGGATCTTGGCTTCATAGCTTTTCTCCATCCAATCCGCTTCTGTCCGATCACAGTCCTTGCTTAACTTCGTTGTTTTAATCGTTGTTTTGTCTAGCGGGTCTAAAAGGTGGGCAGCCACGTTTTTACTCTCTAAAATCTGTCCTAAGTAAAAAAAACATTTATCAAAACTCTCCTGTATCGAGGAACACATTGATAAATCACGGGTAACATTTAGTAACAGCTGCTTCTCGGCAATAAGGTTTTCCTTTTGTGTTAAATTATTTGCGTTTTGAATTGCGACCGCAGCCATATTTACATAAGCTTCAACACTTTGAATTTCTGAATCTGTTAAGTTCATTGGAGTTCCATAATCAAATAAAAAAACCAGACCAAATAACTCTTGCCCAAATGAGATAGGCAGGGCTAATAAGGACTTAATTTTGAACGCATCAACTGGTCTCGGATCCGGCCGATGATCCTTTGAGGTATCAGGGATATAGATGGTTTTTTGGGTTTCAATAACTTCTTTTGCCAGTAAGTCTATTTCAGGATCAATTACCTGAGTATCGAGCGTTACGCCATTTATGGTCTCTGGTTTTCCTGCAAACCCTCTAAATGTTCCATCTTCCTGGGGTAAATAAATTCCAACAGCGTTGCATTGAACAATCTCCTCTGATATCGCCATTGTTACACGCTGCAATACTTCACGTAGTTCTAATTTTGTATTTATTATTTTTGTTATATCCGCGAGCCTAGAATATCTCGCCTGATCACTTAACATTCACATAGCCTCCAATTATAGGCATAATAAAATAAACATGATAATATCAGTGAAAATCAAGACCAACCTGCCATTTTCAATTTTCTCCTGTATTCTTTTCTTACCCTTGTTTTACATAGAATACCTCACTTACTTATGATACGGTTCACCTTAATTAAAATGAAACAAACACTCATAAAATCGCTACACCCCATCCCCTCTAACTTTCAAAAGTTACACTGTTTCACTATCTCCATCCTTATCAACACTAGCCTCAAACTTATCAAGCAATGCACGCACTTCATCAGTTGATTTCGTGTTCATCAATTGATTTCTTAATTCAGCAGCTCCAGGGAATCCTTTTACATAAATTTTGAAAAAGCGATGAAGCCCTGTGATTGAACGTGGTAGTACTTCTGCATATTGATCTTGAAGATCAAGTTGTAGTCTTAGAAGATCAAGATGTTCTTTACTGCTATGCTCTCTCGGCTCTTTTTCAAAAGCAAACGGATTTTTAAAGATACCTCGCCCGATCATAACGCCATCAATACCGTATTTTTCAGCAAGTTCCATTCCAGTTTGACGGTCAGGAATGTCTCCATTGATTGTTATTAGCGTATTTGGTGCAATGCGGTCACGTAATTTTTTAATTTCCGGAATTAGCTCCCAATGCGCATCTACTTGGCTCATTTCTTCTCTTGTACGTAAATGAATAGAAAGGTTCGCAATATCTTGTTTGAAAATATGCGTTAACCACTCTTCCCACTCATTTAACTCTTTAAAGCCAAGTCGTGTTTTCACGCTGACAGGTAGTCCGCCAGCTTTTGCGGCTTGAATAAGTTCTGCCGCAACGTCTGGACGTAGAATAAGACCACTACCTTTTCCTCTTGATGCTACATTCGGTACTGGGCAGCCCATATTAATATCGATGCCTTTAAATCCTAGTTCCGCCATGCCAATACTCATTTGACGGAAATATTCAGGATTATCCCCCCAAATATGTGCCACCACCGGCTGTTCATCTTCTGTAAAAATTAAACGGCCACGTACACTTTTCATACCCTCTGGATGACAGTAGCTATCCGAGTTTGTAAACTCTGTGAAAAATACATCCGGTCGACCGGCCTCACTTACTACGTGACGAAAAACAACATCTGTCACATCTTCCATTGGTGCAAGTACAAAAAATGGTCGTGGTAAATCACGCCAAAAATTATCTATCATTTCAAATTCAAATCCTCTCACTATGAATACAATTTCAAACTCTCAATTAAAAAATATAAAGCCAAATGTTACAATTATTTATTATCAAACGCCAGTACATTTGGACATTTATAATTTGTGAAAATCAGCAATATTTATTTTAACTAAAATCGTTGCTGAATGGTATTTTTATAAACCAAAAAGCAGATGGTATAGATTTTTTCTATATCAACTGCTTTTCTATTATACCAACTTAAGCCAAGCTACACACTCTACATGCGTAGTATGCGGGAACATATCAACAGGTTGTACTTCCTGTGTTTTATATCCGCCTTCTTCTAGTACTTTTAAGTCGCGTGCTAATGTTGCTGGATTACATGATACGTATACGACGCGCTTTGGCTTCATGTCGATGATTGTGTTTAGTAGTGCTTCATCACAACCTTTACGCGGTGGGTCTACGACCATTGTGTCGGCGATTACGCCTTCTTTGTACCATTTTGGAATAACTACTTCTGCTTCTCCTACGCCAAATTCAGCGTTTGTCATGTTGTTTAGTGCTGCGTTTCGGTTTGCGTCCTCGATTGCTTCTGGAACAATTTCAACACCGTACACTTTTTTCGCTTTTTGCGCTAAGAATAAGGAAATTGATCCGATTCCGCAATATGCATCGATTACTGTTTCGTTACCATTTAATTTTGCATATTCTAACGTTTTATCGTATAGCACTTTCGTTTGTTCTGGGTTTACTTGATAGAATGAACGTGCTGAAATCGCAAATTTAATGTCACCGATAAAGTCATAAATATATTCTGATCCGCACAGTACTGTCGTCTTATCTCCGAAAATAACGTTTGTACGTTTCGTATTTACGTTTTGAACGATTGATTTTACTTCTGGGAATTTCGCTGCGATTTCTTCAATGATTGCTTCTTTATTTGGCAGTTCAGCCGTACGTGTAATAAAGACAAGCATAATTTCCCCTGTTACTTGTCCGTAGCGAGCCATTACGTGGCGAAGTGTTCCTTTGTTACGCTCTTCATTGTAAGCCGAAATACCGTACTTTTCACAAATACGTTTTACTTCTTGAATTAATGTATCGTTTTCTTCTGCTTGAATTAAGCATGATTCCATATTAATGATGTCATGCGTTCCTTGACGATAGAAACCAGCTACAAGTCCACCTTCACGTTCTCCAATTGGCACTTGTGCTTTATTACGGTATACCCATGGGTTCTTCATGCCAAGTACAGGATGAACAGGAACTTCACTTAATCCACCGATGCGCTGCATAACGTCACGTACTTGTTTTTCTTTCGCTTTTAATTGTCCTTCATATGTTAAGTGCTGAAGTTGACAACCGCCGCACTCGTTGTATACGGGGCATTCTGCATCTTTACGATATGGACTTTCTTGATGAAGCTTCATTAAACGACCAAACGCGAAGTTTTTCTTCACTTTAATAATTTTAATTTGCGCTTCCTCACCTGGTAATCCGTTTTTTACGAAAATAGGATATCCTTTCACTTTCGCAACACCGGCACCATCATGTGTTAAATCTTCAAACACTACATCTATAAACTCGTTTTTTTCAACTGGTGGCGTCATTTTTGTACTCATTTTCCGACCTCTCTTTTTCATAACACTGCGTTACATTTTATCATACTTATATGGTCTATTTCTATCGGAAGAAAAAAAGCTATTGACGATAGTTCTCTAGTAATGTTACGCTACTACTAATTTAATACGGACGATGTTACCTCATATATAGTCGATAATATGGATCGAGAGTTTCTACCCGGCAACCTTAAATTGCTGGACTATGGGGAAAACTAATGAATATTAGCTTGTTTTTTGTATAAAAAGACTCATATTGATTAGCTTTCTCTCATAGATGAAAGTGAATCCATATGGGTCTTTTTTTATTTTTACTTTTCCAAAAGGTCAGACATCTTACGTATGACATAAAACCTTTACTACTTTATTTATTAGTCATATAACGAGTGTTTTATGTAAAAACTTTATACGAACTTCTGAAAGGGGCAACTACATGCAATATGTAATGAGCGTTATCGGTATCCTTGCCGTGTTAGGTTTATGTTTTGCTTTCTCAAACAACAAAAGTAAAATCAACTTCCGTGCAATTGCTATTATGATTGGTTTCCAAATTTTAATCGGTTGGTTTATGTTTGGCACAAAAATCGGTCAGCAAATCATCATTTTAATTAGTAAAGTTTTCAACAAACTAATTAAACTTGGTACGACAGGTGTCGATTTTCTCTTCAATGGAATCCAAAGAGATTTTGTCTTTTTCTTAAACGTATTATTAATTATCGTATTTTTCTCAGCACTACTTTCTATCTTTAGTTATTTAGGTGTTTTACCATTCATCGTTCGTATTGTCGGCGGTGTAATTTCAAAAATTACTGGTTTACCACGTGTTGAATCATTCCACGCAGTGAACTCTGTATTCTTCGGTTCAAGTGAAGCATTAATCGTTATTAAAAACGATTTACAGCATTTTAATAAAAACCGTATGTTTATCATCTGTTGCTCAGCAATGAGCTCAGTTTCTGCTTCTGTAACAGCATCATACGTAATGATGTTAGATGCAAAATATGTACTAGCAGCTCTTCCGCTAAACTTATTCTCAAGCTTAATCGTTTGTTCATTATTAACGCCTGTTGATACGCAAAAAGAAGAAGAAACGGTACAAAAATTTGATAGAAACCTATTTGGTGATAGCCTTATCGGTGCAATGATTAACGGTGCGCTTGATGGTTTAAAAGTAGCTGGTATCGTTGCTGCATTAATGATCGCCTTCATCGGCGTTATGGAAGTTGTAAACTACGTAATTAGTGCTGCTTCTGGTGCAATGGGATACGCTGTTACTTTACAACAAATCTTCGGTTATATACTTGCTCCATTCGCATTCTTAATGGGTATTCCAACTCAAGATATTATCCCAGCTGGTGGTATTATGGGTACGAAGATTGTCTTAAATGAATTCGTAGCAATCCTTGATTTAAAAGGCACTGCTGCAACATTATCTCCACGTACAGTTGGAATCGTTACAGTATTCTTAATTAGCTTCGCAAGTATTAGCCAAATTGGTGCGATTGTTGGTACAATCCGTGCCCTTTCTGAAAAACAAGGAAGCGTCGTATCTAAATTCGGCTGGAAAATGCTATTTGCATCAACACTTGCTTCTATTTTATCTGCAACAATCGCTGGATTGTTTATTTAATAAAAAATCACCTTACTCTTTTAAGTAAGGTGATTTTTTTGATTCTTTATGAAATCGAACGGAATTCAATCACTTCTTCTTTACTAATAAGCTTTCCTTCGTGTATACCTTTTACTGAAATATCAATAATGGATTTATCCTCTCCTTCAAGCTTACCCAAAGAAAATATATAAATTAAATTTTGTTCTTTTAGCATCCATTGCTTGCCATGCCAGGGCCCCGTTATCTTTTGTTCCAAAGATGTTTTTTCTTCTCCAACATACTGACATTCTCCAAACGAAGTTTTTACTATATTTTTCTCAGTATCAATTACTATATTTCGAAATAGCTCTAAGTTTTTACTTGAAACAATTTCTATCTCATGGTTACTTTTTTGCTTAAATTGAAGTTTTCCGTCACTTGTATTAGATAAACTACTATTCTCAACGGCGTTCCTAAAAAAGTTATATTCTTCTTCCGTAACACCAAAATTCGGATGATAAGGCTTCACCTGCTTATCTATATGCCCCGATATATATTTTACATACCATTCTCTATCATTTTCCACATGCTCTCTCATTTTTTTAGTAATAGCCTCTACTTTTTTACGGGTATCACGATCCATCTCAATCGTCATAATATCCGCCGTCACTTCCGCGTTCATAAGATGCGGCGGAATATACTCTTCCACACTATTCGCCTTACTCACTTCGCTTTGACAACCGACTATAAATAGCGATATGAGAAGGATATATACTATTTTTTTATATTTCATTTCTGTTCTCCACTCCGTACATCATTCTTACTTAAATTTATAGCGATTCTTATTATAGTCCAAAATCCTTATATTTTAATAAGAACCACTATTTATATGCAAAATTGCATATTAACAAGCTTTCCTCTTACTTTAAAATTAGCTTAAAACACTTTCCAAATTATACAAATAACAAGCACATAATGTTATAATTTGGAAAAACACATTGGAGGACTTTATGAAAATTCACGCCCTTATCGATTTCTTACATTTACTAGTCTTGACCATGAAAAGCTATTATGTATGGGGAATGCCAATCTATGTCTTCATTATTCCTCTTATTTTTGTAGTAGGTTATATCATTATCAGCTCTAATAAAAAACGAAAGACTACATCTATTCAAAGTCACTAATCTATCGCTCTAATAGCTCCTCCTAAAAATCATATTCCCCTCATTTTCTTCAAATGATATGATGAACAAGGGTATATCCCCACCACTCTTATAGCGGTGGGGATTTTAATGTAAGTATGCAACATAATACACAATAGAAGGTGATTTCATGAGAAAATACGCAGCGATTGCTTTATGTACGTCTGCCATTCTAGCAGGTTGTAATACTAGCAATGTAAGTCAAGAACCTAAAAAAGAGAAAAAGGTTCAAGAAGTTAAGAAACAAGAAGAGACTGTGCAAGAACAAGGTAAAATTTCTTATAATCCGATTACACACGAATCTACAAACACAAGTATTCAAATTACAGACATAAAAGATTCTTTAACCGAAGTGCAGTATAAAATTTGGCGTACTGCTGATGGAAAAGAAACTACTAAATCTTTTTCTTCTAAAGAAAAGGAAAAACAATTCACAATTTCTTTTGATATAAAAGAATTTGAAGGAAAACGCGGTGAATATCAAATTGAAGCAACAGGAACAACAGAGGGCGGACAAGCTATTCCACTTACGAAGTCTACTATTACTTTCGAGCAAAAAATTCCTGTTCTTATGTATCATGCAATTGATGATTATCACGGGCAAGGCATTAAAGACTTATTCGTATCACCTGCTAACTTTGAAGCACAAATGAAATATTTAAAAGAAAACGGTTATACATTGTTAACGTTTGAACGCTGGGGCGATATAAATAAAGTGAATAAGCCGATTTTCGTTACATTCGATGACGGTATGAAAAATAATATGAATGCATTTCGTGTTTTACAAAAGCTAAAAGACGATACTTTCAAACCAACAGCAACAGAATATATGATTGTTGATAATGTTGCTGTAGAAGGAGCTCTTTCTACATCTGAAATAAAAGAAATGATTGATTCCGGTATTTTCTCTGTACAATCTCATACAGCAACGCATGCAGACTTACCAAAGATTACAAACTATGAAGAAGAACTAAAAGGATCGAAGGAAAAGCTAGAAAAAATAACAGGTAAGCCTGTTATCGCAATTGCTTATCCATTCGGTCATGTAGATGATAAAGTTGTCGCAGAGACAAAGAAATATTATCAATTTGCAACGACAACGAAACCTGGGCAGTTCATTACGAAAGGTGAACCAGATGAGTTGTTAAAGATGAAGCGTGTTCGTATACATCATACAACTACAATAGAACAGTTTGCCTCTTCAATTAAGTAAATGTGAGGGCTCAATATATTTTGAGCTCTCTTTTTACGTTATATTTATATATATTTTTTGAATTTTCTTGTATTATATATAGTAAGAAATCTTTCAAACTAAAGGAGATTATACATATGTCATTTGAACAAACGTTAGAGAAATATGCTGCCCTTGCAGTCAATGTTGGTGTTAATATTCAACCCGGACAAACTTTATCAATTAGTGCACCTCTTGAAGCTGTACAATTTGTACGCCTCGTTACAGAAAAAGCATATAAATCTGGTGCAAAACACGTATATGTGGATTGGAATGATGAGACATTAACACGCTTAAAGTTCGATCTAGCTCCTGAGGAAGCATTCGCTGAGTTTCCATCTTGGAAAGCACATGCTCGTGAAGAATTAGCAAAAGAAGGCGCTGCATTTATGTCTATTTATGCAGAAAACCCTGATTTATTAAAAGGTGTAGAACCAACACGTATCGCAACTGCTCATAAAGTAGCTGGAGAAGCGATGAAAGTATACCGTGATTATGTACAAGCTGATAAAGTTAGCTGGTGTGTAATTTCTGTTCCTACAAAAGAGTGGGCTGCAAAAGTATTCCCTGACGTAGCACCAGCGGAACAAGAAGCAACGCTATGGGACGCTATCTTCAAAGCTACTCGTGCTGATTTAGAAAATCCTGTGGAAGCATGGAAAGAACATGATGAAACGCTACATAAAAAAGTTGATTACTTAAATGAAAAACATTATAAAGCTCTTCACTATACAGGCCCTGGAACAGACTTAACGATCGAACTTCCAGAAAAGCATGTATGGGCTGGTGCTGGTAGCTTAAATGAAAAGAACGTACCATTTATGGCTAACATTCCAACAGAAGAAGTATTTACAATGCCACTTAAAACAGGTGTAAACGGACAAGTGTCTAGTACAAAACCGTTAGCATTTGCAGGTAACATCATCGATAACTTTACGTTAACATTTGAAAATGGACGTATCGTGGACTATAAAGCTGAAGCTGGTGGGGAAGCTTTAAAACATTTAGTAGAAACAGATGAAGGTTCTCACTTCTTAGGAGAAGTAGCTTTAGTACCTCATGACTCACCAATTTCAAATACAAATATTTTATTCTACAATACGCTATTTGACGAAAATGCATCTTGCCACCTTGCAATCGGAAATGCTTATGCATTTAACTTAGATGGCGGAAAAACAATGACGAAAGAAGAACTTGCTGAAAATGGTGCGAACGCTAGTATTACACACGAAGATTTCATGATTGGATCAGCTGAGCTTGATATTGACGGTATTACAGCTGATGGCAGACATGAGCCTATCTTCCGTAAAGGTAACTGGGCGTTTTAAATTCATTAATATAAAAACACATTGGATTACCCAATGTGTTTTTATTTGTTAGGCTTCAATTCAAATTTTATCGTTCTATTCTCATGTGTAAACTCAGGCCTATATGTGGCGATATATGTATTTTCTTTTGTTACATCAAATAGCATGACGTCTTGGATTTTTTCATCTGGTGCTAACTTTTTACTAATGAAGCTATCATATTTATATTCTTTAAATTTTGTACCTTTCTTATCCGTAATCTCAAATTCGTAAAATGCAAAAGGTATTTCTTTTTTACTATTATTTTTCACCGTGAAAACAATCCCTAAAATATCATCTTTCTTTTTATCTGTGGTGTAATCTGGATACCCTAATTGAACTGAATCGAGAGTTACTTGCAAACCATCCACGTCCACTGTCTCTCCTATTTTATAAACTTTATCTTGAACGTCCTCTTGTTTACTTTCATCGCTATTTTTAGATTCCATACAAGCACTTAAACTAAAAGCCATTCCACAAATCAACACAATTCGACTCACTTTTTTTAACATACTCTTCCCTCCTTATGAGACAAGATTTTTATATTTATCATAGCAAAGCTCTTTACGTTTTCTTGTCATATTTTGTCGTATTAATTGCTAACTGCACAAATAGAAAAAAGCTATCTTATACAAAAGATAGCTTTCATGATGCCGATGATACTTTAAGTCCAATTACTCCTAGAACAATAAAGAGAATACAACACGCTTGGAATAAGTTAATATGCTCTTTAAAGAAGTACACACTAATAATTGTAATAAGTAGTGTCCCTAGGCCGGACCAGATCGCATAAGCAATGCTTAAGTTAATCTTCTTTACAACGATAGCAAAGATACTGAAACAAATACCATAAAAAACGAAAATAAGGACACTTGGAACAAGCTTTGTTAAACCGTTCGATAACTTCATCGCAATCGTTCCAGCTACTTCAAAAATAATTGTTACGAGTAATAATAGCCAATATACCATACTAGAATCTCCTTCTCTGTTACCTTATAGAGATTCTAGTATACTACTTATAGCCCTAACGAAATATATTTAATTTCTAAATATTCCTCGATACCGAAATGGCCTCCTTCACGACCGATACCACTTTCTTTAAAGCCACCAAACGGTGCTTGTGCAACTGATGGAAGGCCATCGTTTAAGCCGATAATTCCGTACTCTAACGCTTCGCTAATTTGGAATGCTTGGCTAATATCTTTTGTGAAAATATAAGCAGCCAAGCCATATGGTGTATTATTTGCTCGCTCGATTACTTCTTCAACTGTTTTAAATTTAGCAACTGGTGCAACTGGTCCAAATGTTTCTTCATTCATACAAAGCATCGTGTCATTTGCCAATCCAATTACTGTTGGCTGAATGAAATATCCATCTAACTCTGCAAATTTTTGGCCACCATATAAAACTTCTCCACCCTTTTGAATAGCATCTTCAATATGTTCTTGCACTTTCGAAATTGCATTCGCATCAATAAGTGGACCTACAGTTGTTCCTTCGCCGAATCCGCCTCCAACTTTAAGCTGCTCTACAGCTTTTGTGAACTTCTCTGCAAATTCTTCGTACACTTCTTCTTGAACAAAGACGCGGTTTGTACATATACACGTTTGTCCTGCGTTACGGAATTTCGAACCGATTACCGCTTCTACCGCCTTATCTAAATCAGCATCATTCATAACAATAAATGGAGCGTGACCACCTAATTCAAGCGAAACCTTTTTCATCGTTTGCGCAGCGCTAGCCATTAATTCTTTCCCAATTTCAGTTGATCCTGTAAAGGAAACTTTTCGAACGCGCTCATCTTCCATCCACGTATCAGCAATTGCTTTTGCGCTACCTGTTACAATATTTATTACACCTTTTGGAATGTCTGCTTCATGGGCTAGTTCAGCTAATTTCAATGCAGTTAACGGTGTTTGACTTGCAGGTTTTACAACTGCCGTACAGCCTGCTGCAAGTGCTGGAGCTACCTTTCTCGTAATCATAGCAGCTGGGAAGTTCCACGGTGTAATAGCTGCCATAACCCCAACTGGTTGCTTCATAACTAAAATGCGCTTATTCGGATGAGAAGCAGGAATCATTTCACCGTATATTCTCTTTCCTTCTTCTGCGTACCATTCAACAAAACTATTTGCATAATTCACTTCACCAAGTGCTTCTGCAAACGGCTTCCCTTGTTCTCTCGTCATAATTGCTGCAATTTCTTCTTTATTTTCATCAATGAGTGTGAACCACTTTTTTAACTTTACTGCACGATCCGCCGCCGTTAATTTTGACCATAATTTAAAAGCCTCATGTGCAGCATCAACTGCTTGCTTTGCCTCTGTAATCCCGCCCTTTGGTACAGTTGCAAATACTTCCTTTGTCGCTGGATTGTTTACTTCGATTTGTTCTTGCAGTGTAATCCACTCACCATTTATATACATCGCCTTTTTCTCTAAGTTTACGAACATCGCTTTTTTATCCAATGTTTTCTTCCTCCTCTATAAAGTGAAACTTTAATCAGTGGGGGACCCACTGATTATTAGTTGAACCAATCGGGCATTTACGGGCAGTTGTTCTCCCTCTTATCCATTTGTCTTCATCAATTTTCAAGTGGGTCCGTACTGCCCGTTAATGCGGGATAAACTTCTTAATTTTTCTAGTAGCAGCAGATTGACTTATTTGCAAAAATTCAGCTACTTTATAACTTGATCCATACGTTTTATACGCTTTAATAATAATATTTCTCTCTACCTCTTCCAGCATTCTATAAAGACTTTGTCCGGATTGTTCAACTGTAGCCTCTTGCATAGATAGTGGCAAATCTTCTACCATTACAAAATCATCTGTAGTGATAACAATTCTTTCAATTACATTCTCTATTTCCCTATTGTTTCCTTCCCATGGATATCCGACAAACATTTGTAACGTACTAGGTGCTAACTTCACATCACGTCCGTACTTTTTATTAAAATGCTGTAAATAATGATAGATGATCGGCAAGATGTCCTCTGTTCTTTCCCGAAGTGGCGGAATTGAAATTGGAATGACATTCAGACGATAGTATAAATCTTTCCGGAATGTTCCTTGTTTCACCATCGTACTTAAATCTCTATTTGTTGCCGCTACAATTCTAACGTCCACCTTTTTTAATTCTCTTCCGCCTATAGGGCGAAACGTTTTTTCTTGCAATACTTGCAAAAGCTTCGCTTGAATTTCAAGCGGCATTTCACCAATTTCATCTAAGAAAAGGGTCCCTTTATGTGCTGATTCTAGTAATCCCTTTTTCCCTTCACGATTTGCACCTGTAAAAGACCCACCTGAATATCCAAAAAGCTCAGATTCAATTAAATTCGTCGGCAATGCCGCACAATTAATTTCATAGAAACTTTCATGCTTCCGGTTACTCACTTCATGTAAATGACGTACTAATCGGCTTTTCCCCACTCCAGTCTCACCTAATACGAGAACAGTACTATCCACTACAGATACTTTTTTTATTGTTTCGATTATTTTTTGCATAGCGATGCTTTTAAAAATAAGTCCTTCATGCTCATATGTTTCTCTTAATTCTTTCTTATATGTCTTTAGCTGATTATCCATTTCCTCTATCTTTTGACGTAATTGATAGAGTTCTGTAAGATCACGAGAATAACTAATCACTCTTCTTAAATTTCCCTCATCATCAAAAACAGGCCTTGTACGAACATGCAAATACTCTCCTGATTTCGTTGTTTGAACAAGTTCAACTGGTCTCTTTTTTTCAATCACTTCTAATGTTGCCGATGGATAAAAAATCCCTTCTTTCTGTAGTTCTTGTACATGCTTTCCTACTAATTCCTTAGCAGAGAGCTGGTAATGTCTTTCACACATACTATTTACACGTACAACGATTCCCTTATCATCCGTAACAAAAATTTCGTCAAATGCATATTCAAATACATCTTGTAAATCCATCAACACTCGTTCCTTTTCTGCAACCATCCTAGCCACTCCCTACTTCAAATCCATCGATTCACTTTACTACCTTTATTATAAAATGAATTTTCTGTATTTTATATAGAGCCGGCTAGAATGTTTGTGATTTATAATTCAGTTTTTATACACGAGCGATGTTTGCTTGCTCATAACAAGCTTGCAATGATTCTTCAATTATTGTTAAACCTTCCTCAAGTTGCTCATCTGTAATCACTAATGGCATTAACACACGAATAACAGTTCCATATGTTCCTGCTGATAGTAGAAGTAATCCACGCTTATTTGCTTCTGCACATAAATTAGCCGCTAATGCTTTATCAGGCGCTTTTGTCTTACGATCTTGAACGAGCTCGAATGCGCACATTGCCCCTAAGCCGCGCACATCACCGATGCAATTATATTTGTTTTTCATCTCTTGGAATCGGTTCATTACGACTTTCCCTACTTCTATCGCTCTATCATTTAATTTCTCTTTTTCTATTACATCAAGTACAGCTAATGCAGCCGCACATCCTAGTGGGCTTCCTGCATACGTTCCGCCCAGTTCTCCCGGTGCAGACTCATTCATAATTTCTTTACGCCCAATCACACCGCTTATCGGTACACCAGCACCTAATGATTTAGATACCGTAATTAAATCTGGAACGACATCATAATGATCAATTGCAAAGTATTTTCCGGTACGACTAAAGCCTGTTTGAATTTCATCAGCTACAAATAAAATACCGTGCTCTGAACAAATACTGCGTACTTCTTGAACAAATTTCTTACTTGGAACGATAAATCCACCTTCCCCTTGAACAGGCTCCATTACAACAGCTGCAATTGTTTCTGGTGCTACTTCTGATATGAAGAAGTTCTTAAACTCTTCAATGATAAAGTCATCATACTGCTCTTCTGTTAACCCTTCTGGGCGACGGTATTCATATGGGAATGGCGCTTTATATACTTCTGGAGCAAATGGGCCAAATCCAAATTTATATGGTTTTACTTTACTTGTCATCGTCATTGTCATTAATGTACGCCCATGAAATCCTTTAGAAAATGCAATAATTCCAGGTCTCTTCGTATATTTACGAGCAATCTTCACTGCATTTTCAACCGCTTCTGCCCCACTGTTTAAAAACAGCACTTGTTTATCGAAATTACCTGGTGCTAATGCTGCCAGTTTTTCTGCCAATTCAATATATGGCTCATACATCATCACATTAAAACCAGTATGAATATATTGATCTACTTGTTTATGAAGCGCTTCTTTAACAGTAGGATGACAATGTCCTACATTAATTGTCCCGATTGCTCCTGCGAAATCAATATACTGGTTTCCATCCACATCTGTTACGAGTGCACCATTTGCAGACTGTACAAATGTTGGAATACCATTACTTACTCCTTTTGGTACTATATTTTGGCGGCGTTCTAATAAAGACGCTGCTTTCGGTCCTGGAATTTGTTCATTTACTTTAGCAAATTTTTTTGTGTTCATTGTGTACCCCATCCTTTTCTATACAATGTTTTCTCTTTATATTGCAAGATGTATGCCAACTTCCTCTTTCTAGTATTGATCCCATTCTCTTACTATCTCGGCATAAAAAATAAGTCTATAAAGACTCATATAGAGTCCTTATAGACTTATTCATTTATACATTAGACTTTCCTTGTTTCCAAATAAACTCACCTGAATGAGAAATTAAATCTTCAACAGATTGTAATACTAAATCTGCAAGTGGTTCTAACGTTTGACGATCACCCGTACCAGATAGTACGCCAATCGCATAACAGTCGCCACCATTTTTCGCTAAATGTAAATCCGTCGGTGTATCCCCGACGACCGCTATTTCGCATGTCTCTAAATTAAATCTCTCACAAAACGATTCTACAATTTTTTTATCTGGCTTCTGTGCTGGAAATGTATCTGAAGCTATAACACAATCAAAAAAAGCTTCCAATTGATATTGCTTTAAAAATAATTCTGTCGGCGCGAAATCATCAGCTGTAACGACACCTAGAATAAATCCTCTATCCTTTAACGCTTGTAAAACTTTCGGTAAATCTGCCGTCATTCTCATATGTGAACGATGCTCGTACATAAGAGCAAACAACTTTTCACTCACCCATTGATGCATCTCTTCTTCTCTAGATGATGCAATATACTTACAAAGCCCCTTGGCAACATCAAGACTCGTTCCAGCAGCGAGCGCACTACGCGGATGAACAAATGCTCCGTCTACGCCAATCTCCTTTAATAACGTTGGTTGCATTGATTCTGGTAATTGATATAAATTTATACATTCTGCAACAAGCTCTTCAGCTACTTTTATCCAAATCGAATGAAAATCCATTAATGTCCCATCTTTATCAAATAGTATTGCTTTTACCTTCTCCATAGCACCCTACCTCTCATTTCTTATCTCTTCCAGTGTATCAATAAAATATGGATAAAAAATAAACGGATTGTAAAAATACCATAAAAATCAAACTAACTTCCAATTTACAATTCATCTGTATAAAGAGAAACTTTAATCAGCGGGGGCTGTCCATCCCCCGCTGATCATTAGCCCACTTCCGCCTAACTTCTTTGCTTGGGTCGAATTTTGATTGGGAGTCTTATTACTCGCAAATAGCTGGGAAAAAGCAAAAAAGGATGCCTTTACAGGGCATCCTCTTGATGTTCAGGAACAAATAGTTCCAGACAATGATATATATTTTCGAATTCCATCGGTGCATCTCCGCCATATTCACCATCTAAGTTGATCATTAATTTATCAGGTGAATGCACTTTAATACGATTCGCTTGTGTATATAGCACTTTTGGATTGTTAATATGTTCCCCACGCTGCGCTTGTGTTGCTGCTTTAATTAAATCAGCGATAGAACCTTTTTTCAGTACTAATAAATCAAATAATCCATCGTTAATAGATGCATATGGTGCTACTTTTTCGAATCCACCAACTGAACGAGTATTCGTAATTAAAAACATCGTAATTTCTTCTTGTAGCAACTTCCCATCATACTCGATTTCAACATATGTTGGATGTAATGATGGTAACATTTCGATTCCTTTTAAATAGTAAGCAAGTTGACCTAATACTGTCTTTAGCTTGCTTGGTACTTCATATGTTAATTCTGTAATACGGCCGCCACCAGCGATATTAATGAAATATGTATCGTTCGCTCTACCAAGATCTAACGGTACCGTTGTTCCTTCACAAATAATATCCGCAGCCTCTTCAATAGCACGAGGTACACCGATCGCACGCGCAAAATCATTTGTCGTTCCAACTGGAATAATTCCAAACTTTGGACGATGCTCATGTCCTACTAAACCGTTCACTACTTCATTTAATGTACCATCACCACCAGCTGCGATAACAACATCAAACTTACGATCCGCAGCTTGCCTCGCTGCCACAGTCGCATCTCCAGGACCAGTTGTCGCATGACAAGATGCTTCATATCCAGCTTGTTCTAATTTTTGTAATACTTCTGGTAAGCTCTTCTTAAATAGCTCGCGCCCAGAAGTAGGATTATAAATAATTCTTGCTCTCTTCATCATTTATTAGCATAGGAAATTCCATATTCATTGAAAAAAGAATACACCGAACTCTTATTCAGTATCCCTATGCCTACCTCCTCTCATCTTCCTATCCTTCTTTAATTCCGCTCAAACAGGCAGTAAGAACCCGATTCGTGTAGCCCATCAAAAGTAACTGTTTACTCCTGATAGTTTTGTTTTATTTGACCAAAAATTTATGTCTATCCATTCTCTCACATCAATTTACATATAATGAATAATAATTATCTATTATTTCATGAGATGAAAAAAAACCTCTATGTCTAGATTTATCATTATTCCCACCTTTTTGCAACTATCATACCATAGTTGCTATACAAACATTTTTTCACTTTTCAAAGTTAATCAAACGTTTGTTTAAATTATTGTTTAAATTATTTTTTATCATTTAAACAAACGTTTGATTAACTCAGAAAAAACACCCAAATACGGGTGTTTTTTCTGTTTAATCTTTAAGAATATATACTATTTTAGCGTTCAAAAATAAGAATTCCGCTCTTATTTTTAGCGCTTATTAATCTCTTCAAGTAAGATTTTGTTAACAAGCGGTGGATTTGCTTGTCCTTTTGTAGCTTTCATAATTTGACCAACTAAGAAGCCAATTGCACGGTCTTTACCGTTTTTAAAGTCTTCAATAGATTGCTCATTATTATCAAGAATTTCTGTTACAACTTTACGAAGTGTACCCTCGTCAGAAATTTGAACAAGACCTTTCGCTTTAACGATTTCTTCTGGGTCTCCACCTTTTTCAATTAATTCGTTAAATACTTTCTTCGCGATTTTAGAAGAAATTGTACCTTTTTCAATTAATTGAACCATTTTAGATAAACCAGTAGGTGTTAATGCAACGTCTTTTAGTTCTTTTTGTTGTTTGTTTAAGTATGCAAGTACTTCACCCATTAACCAGTTTGATGTTAATTTCGCATCAGCACCGTCTGCAACTGTTGCTTCAAAGAAATCAGACATCTCTTTCGTTAATGTTAATACGTGTGCATCATAAGCCGGTAAGCCAATTTCTTCAACATAGCGAGCTTTACGTACATCTGGAAGTTCTGGAATAGAAGCACGAATTTCTTCTTTCCACTCATCGTCGATGTAAAGTTCAACTAAGTCTGGCTCTGGGAAGTAACGGTAATCGTCAGATCCTTCTTTTATACGCATTAAGATTGTTTTCTTCGTTGCTTCATCATAACGACGTGTTTCTTGTTGGATGATACCGCCAGATAATAATTCTTTCTCTTGGCGCACTTGCTCATGCTCAAGACCTTTTTGCACGTAAGTGAAAGAGTTTAAGTTTTTCAGTTCTGCTTTTGTACCGAACTTCTCTTGTCCAACTGGACGAAGTGAAATATTCGCATCACAACGAAGAGAACCTTCTTCCATCTTACAATCAGATACACCTGTATATTGAATGATTGATTTTAACTTCTCTAAGTAGGCATATGCTTCTTCTGGAGTACGCATATCTGGCTCAGATACGATCTCGATTAAAGGCATACCTTGACGGTTGTAGTCTACTAATGAACCTTCAGCTGTATGCGTTGATTTACCAGCATCTTCTTCTAAATGAAGACGTGTAATACCGATACGTTTCTTTTTACCGTCTACTTCGATTTCAATCCAACCATTTTCACCAATTGGCTTATCAAATTGAGAGATTTGGTAAGCTTTCGGATTATCTGGGTAGAAATAGTTTTTACGGTCGAACTTCGTTTCCGTTGCGATTTCACAGTTTAATGCCATTGCAGCTTTCATTGCAAAGTTAACTGCTTCCTTATTTAAAGTAGGAAGTACCCCTGGGTATCCTAAGTCAATTACACTTGTTTGTGTATTTGGCTCCGCTCCGAATTCTGTTGGACTCGCAGAGAAAATTTTCGAATTTGTTTTTAACTCAACGTGAACCTCTAAACCAATAATTGTTTCTAAATTCATCTATGCTCGCCTCCTTACAGACTTGCTTTTTTTGTATGATAGTCTGTTGCTTGCTCAAACGCATGTGCAACGCGGTAAATTGTCGCTTCATCGAAGTGTTTACCAATGATTTGTAGACCAAGTGGCATGTTGTTAGCACCAAATCCACATGGAACAGAAATCGCTGGAACACCCGCTAAGTTTACTGGAATTGTTAAAATGTCATTTGCATACATTGTCATTGGATCGTCCACTTTTTCGCCCACTTTAAATGCCGGAGTTGGCGTTGTTGGTCCAATAATAACATCATAGTTAGCAAATACATTTTCAAAGTCATTTTTAATTAATGTACGTACTTGTTGTGCTTTTTTGTAATATGCATCATAGTAACCAGAGCTAAGAGCAAATGTACCTAGCATAATACGACGTTTTACTTCATCACCGAAACCTTCGCTACGTGTGTTTTTGTAAAGATCTAATAAATTATTTACATTATCAGAACGAACACCGTAACGTACGCCATCAAAGCGTGAAAGGTTAGCAGATGCTTCAGAAGAAGATAGTAAGTAATACGTTGCTAGAGCGTATTTAGAGTGCGGAAGAGATACTTCCTCCCAAGTTGCGCCCATACCTTCTAATACTTTTAAAGCAGCTAGTACTGACTCACGAGCTTCTTCGCCAACACCTTCGCCTAAGTATTCTTTCGGTACAGCAATGCGTAAACCTTTAACATCGCCTGTTAAACCAGCTAAGTAGTTTCCTACTTCAACGTTTGCAGAAGTTGCATCCATACGGTCAATACCTGAAATAGCTTGTAATAAGTATGCATTGTCTTCTACTGTACGTGTAATCGGTCCGATTTGGTCAAGTGAAGATGCGAATGCTACTAATCCGTAACGAGATACACGTCCGTAAGTTGGTTTTAAACCTACAACGCCGCAATATGCAGCTGGCTGACGGATAGAACCACCCGTATCAGAACCTAGAGAGAATAATACTTCTCCTGCTGCTACAGCTGCTGCAGAACCACCACTAGATCCACCTGGAACGTAATCTAAGTTCCATGGATTTTTTGTAGCGTAGAAGCCTGAATTTTCATTTGAAGAACCCATTGCGAACTCGTCCATATTTAATTTACCGATTGTAACTGTGTCAGCAGCTTTTAGCTTTTGTACAACTGTCGCATCGTAAATTGGATCGAAGTTTGCTAACATTTTGCTCGCACAAGTTGTACGAAGACCGTTAGTTACAATGTTATCTTTTACACCGATTGGCATACCGAATAATAAACCATTATCCTCAGCACCAATCTTTGCATCTAATTCTTTCGCTTTCGCGCGTGCATTTTCTTCATCTAATGTAAGAAAAGCTTTTACGTTATCTTCAACATCCGAAATACGTTTGTAAGATTCTTCTACTAAATCCGTAACGGAAATTTCTTTGTTGTTTAACTTCTTATGTAACTCTGATACAGAATGATCAAATAATGACATCGAAATTCCCTCCTCTATTCTAATACTGCTGGAACACGGATTTGATTATCTTTGTGATCCGGTGCATTTTTTAATACTTCTTCTACTGGTAAACCTTTTTCTGGCACATCTTCACGCATAACATTTTTCATAGTTAATACATGAGTTGTTGGTTTTACATCTGTTGTATCTAATTCATTTAACTGTTCTGCAAATGTAACAATTGCATCTAGTTGTTTTTGAAATTTTTCTGCTTCTTGATCAGTAATTGCAAGACGTGCTAAATGTGCTACGTGCTTTACATTCTCAACGGAAATTCTTGACACGGCTAGGCCACCTCCATAATATATCGTTCAATCTACAATACTATTGATGATACCAAATTTTCAGTACTTCAAGCAAGTCAACACACGGCACTTACGGTATTTTTACATAAAAAAAGAAAGGCAAGTGCCTTTCTTTACAATTTACTCTTTATCTAACGATTTATTTTTCGGAAATCTTTCATTATCTTCCTCATTATCACGAATTGTTTTTTGTAATACAAAACAAGACATCGTTAAAAATAATGTTCCGATTAAATAGTACCCTTTTACACTAAGCGTTTCATCTAACGTGTAAATCCCAATTAGCATTCCTGACAGCGCACAAACAAATGAAGTCCATGCTAAAAACGTGAACGCTTGCGTATTTCTTCTCCTCATCGTTCTCCCCCTCGTTAGCTGCACATCCATTATAGATAAATATATTTACCCTAATGGATTTTTATGTAAATTTTATTTTTCTATTTATTAATCTATCACAAAAAATTGCTATTTTGAAGATATTTTTTCTTTCTAATCTGAAAAAACAGTTAAAATTATTGACATTTATTTCAATTCCACATAAAATAAAAACAAATATTACGAATCTCGAAATATACGGGAGTGGAAATAATTGTTGCAATATGAACATTTTTTAGACTTACTGCTAGATAACGCCAAGAAACTTTTCTATCCTGAAGAATGGGTAAGCCTTGATTTAACACTTTCCAAGACAGAAGTATTTTGTTTACTTTGGATGGAGCGAAATACAGATATTACAATGACAAAGATCGCTGACCTTCTTGATATACCGATGAGTACAACGACAGGCGTTGTAAATCGCCTTGTAAAAAAGGGGTATATTGAACGCTACCGGGATGAAAGCGATCGACGCATTGTATTAATTCGTTTAACAGAAAACGGCGTAATGCTCGTTCAAGAAGTAAAACAAAATGCGGCCCATTACTTTAGCCTAGTGACAGACGCACTATCAGAAGAAGAAAAAGCATTCTTACTACAAATCTTCCAAAAGATCATGAATCACATTGCTACGTCACAGCAAAAAACAGAAGAAAAGGTTTCTACACCTAAAATGAAAAACATTCCGATTGAATAAAGCCCTAACTGGGTTTTTATTCAACCATTTACTTCGATACTCGTAATATTCGACATTCGAAACAAAGGGGATAAAATGATGAGAATTATTTTGTATACAGGTAAAGGCGGCGTAGGAAAAACTAGTATTTCAGCAGCAACAGCAATCCAAAGTGCAAAACAAGGATTAAAAACATTAGTAATGAGCACAGATCCCGCTCATAGTTTAGGAGATTCATTTGGCATAAAACTATCTTCTGAACCACTAGAAATTCGCGAAAACTTGTGGGCACAAGAAATTAATACTATT
Source organism: Bacillus cereus group sp. BfR-BA-01316 (assembly GCF_022664195.1). Lineage (NCBI taxonomy): Bacteria > Bacillati > Bacillota > Bacilli > Caryophanales > Bacillaceae > Bacillus > Bacillus cereus group sp. BfR-BA-01316. The sequence goes on along the minus strand of NZ_JAKUGX010000010.1, from coordinate 30,869 downwards.
TATGAAATGGAAAAAGGCTGGGGGAAATTGCAGAAATATATTACACTACTCTTCACTTCCAAAGCAGCTGATGATATTACGACAGAAGAATTAACGATGTTCCCTGGTATGGAAGATTTAATTAGCTTACTTCGAGTACTAGATTATTATAAACAAAACACATACGATGTCATCATCATTGATTGTGCACCGACCGGAGAAACATTAGCAATGCTCAGCTTTCCAGACATGCTCGGCTGGTGGATGGAAAAACTCTTTCCTATTAAAAGGAAGATTTTAAAAGTTGTTCGTCCTGTAGCTCAACCACTTCTTGGTGTCCCCCTTCCAACCGATGATATTATGGACGAATTAACGAATACGCTTGAACAACTTGGAGAAATGAGAGATATTTTATCAAACCGAGAAGTAACGAGTATTCGCGTTGTTGTGAATCCTGAAAAAATGGTCATTAAAGAAGCTCAGCGTAGTTTTAATTATTTAAACTTATACGATTATAACGTAGATGCCATTATGATTAACCGCGTCATCCCTAACACTGTCACCGATCCTTACTTTCAAGCATGGAAAGATACACAAAAGAAATATAAAGCCTTAATTCAAGATAGTTTTCAGCCACTTCCTATTTACGAAGCTCCGATGTTTGAACAAGAAGTTGTTGGTTTGCCTATGTTAGAGCGTGTAGGAAATGCTTTATTCAAAACTGATCCTTGTCCTACTGAGGTGAAATTTAACGGTCGCACACAATATGTCAAAAAAGATGGCGATGAATATATTTTCGTTCTTTCTATTCCATTCTCAAACAAGAGTGAACTTTCATTAAATCAAAAAGGTGATGAACTTATCCTTCGAGCTGGTTCTGTTAAACGAAACATAACATTGCCAAAAACATTAACACACCTCTCTATTCAAGGAGCAAAGTTTGAAGAGGATGTACTAAACATTCGGTTTGGAGGTGTAGTACATGCATGATGAACTACTAAGAAAGGTAATTCGTACAAAAATAAAAGTCGGTATACGTATATTAGAAGAGCTACCAAATCCGATTCAGCAATCAGCTAAGCAAGCACTAAACATTTTACAGGAGGAGCTCTCTTCTTTTGCGGAAGAACAACCGCAACCTGAAGGTAATTTAAAGAGCATCATCATTGAATAACTATACCCTTGTAGAAAGCCTTTTCTTATAGGCTTTCTATCCCTTTATTGGAGCTGATGTAAATTGATGAAAACATCTTCTGCAAGACATGTCACTACTCGTACAATCTGGCTAATCCCCTTTTTATTTTTCATTCATAACCTTGAAGAAGCTTTCCAGATGCCACAATATCTTGCTAATCAATTTTCAATTCATCTTATAACTAGCCAACAATTTTTCATTGCAATTTCCATATTAACAACCTTTGTCTTAATCATAGTCTTTCTATATCAATTAAGCATCATATCTTCTATTTACTGGATCATTTTTATACAGGGCTGTATCTTTTTTAACGCCGTTCAGCATATTATCTTGTATTTCATTTATCGTTCTTATAATCCAGGTGTAATATCAGCAACTTCCATTATTCTGTTTTCTATTTTCTTCTTTTCATCAGAAAAATGCTTAATCAATAAAAGGAATTTAGCAATTACACTCATTTTCAGTTTACTCTCTTACCCAATCATAATTTGGATTACCTTATTATTAGCTAACTGTTTTAAATAAAAAAAGACCAGGAAAACTCCTGATCCATCACTCTACTTAACAAACATTGGATTCTATGTTATACAAAATTGGAAGGTACAGAATTAGGGTTTTGTTTGTTAAGTAGATTATATGTTGAACGAGCTAACAGTGGAGGGGTTCCTACTGTTAGCCGTTAAACCCAATAATTATTTTACGATTTTTTCAAGCTCATCAAGTGAAAGATCTACTGAAATTGAACCATCATTTGTTTCTTTCTTAATTGCATCTGTTACTTCTTTTGAATGATATAGTTCAATTACTTTTTTCAGTGTTGGATCATCTTTATCTTTCGTACGAGCTGCGAAAATATTAATATAGGCCTTTGCATTTGTATTTTTTGGATCTTCTAAGAAAATTGGATCCTTCGCTGGGTCTAATCCAGCTTGACCAGCAACACCATTATTAATAACTGAAGCCGCTACATCTTTTAACACACGAGGTGTTTGCTGTGCGATAACCGGTGTAACCTTTAACTTCTTCGGATTTTCAGCAATGCCGCTTGGATCTCCAAATAGACCGAAATCTTTCTTAAGCTTTAATAATCCAGCTGCATCAAGAAGTTTTAATGCACGCGCTTGGTTCGTTGGATCATTTGGAATAGCAATTTCTGAACCATCTGGGATTTCATTTGCTTTCTTATATTTTTCAGAGTATAAGCCCATCGGTGCAATTTGCGTTGTACCAACTGCTGTAATATCTATCTTATGCTCCTTCTTAAATTGCTCTAAGAAAGCAATATGCTGAAATGAGTTTAGTTCAATATCTCCATCAGCTAACGCTTTATTTGGCGTTGTGTAATCAGAGAACTCAACCAGTTTAATTTTAATTCCTTCTTTTTCAGCTTTTTTCTTTAAAATTTCCCAAGCGTCTCCATCTGTTCCAGTTACACCTACGCGAACTACTTTCTCTTTCGCTCCTGCACTTGTGTCTCCACCTGTGCAGCCGCTTAAGGCTGTAATTCCTACAATCGCTGATAATGCAAATGCTAAAATTTTCTTCATTTTCTTTTCCCCTCTTCCTTTTTATGATCTGCGTAAAAAGACTTTCGCAAAGTAGTTTCCTAAATTTTGAGCTACCTGTACAAGAATAATAAGTAAAACGACCGTTACGAACATAACTGACGTATCAAAGCGTTGATAACCATATGTCATTGCTAAGTCACCAAGACCGCCACCACCGACAAGCCCAGCAACTGCAGAAAATTCAATTAAACCAACTGTCATAAACGTGACACCTAAGATTAATGGTGCTAAAGCTTCTGGCACGAGGATTTCAAAAACAATTCTAAGTGGTGAAGCGCCCATTGCTTGTGCTGCTTCAATTACCCCTTTCGGAACAGAAACAAGATTTGTTTCAACCATTCTAGCAATACCAATTGATGCAACTAACGTCATTGGGAAGATTGCTGCTGTTCCAATCGTCGTTCCAATAACACTTCTTGTTATCGGACTTAAAGCTACTAAAAAGATAATGAATGGAACCGGACGAATTGTATTAATTACGATATTAAGAATAGAAAAGACCCATTTGTTTTCTAAAAAGTTTCCTTTTCTCGTTACGTATAAAAGTAAACCTAGAGGTATACCAAGAATTGTAGCAAATATAAGGGTTACAATTACCATTAAGAGGGTATCCCCTGTCGCATCTAATATGCGAGGCCAAAATATACTCCAATCAACTCGCATGAGCTTCCACCTCCTTCAGCTGTACTTGCAGTCTTAGATGTTGTAATGCTTTTTGAATTTCTTTCTGTTCACCTTGTAGTTCTACAAGAAGATTTCCAAATAGCACATTTTGGAGTTCAATAATATTTCCGTAAAGAACATTTACATCGACGTTATAGTTTTTCGCAATATATGATAGTACAGGCTGCCCTGTCTCTTCCCCAGTAAAAGTCAGGCGATAAATCTGACCTCCGTTTTGAATTTTCGCTAGAACACTTTCTGGTAAGTGATCATTAATAACAGAGCGTACAAAATTTTGAGTTGTCTTTGTTTTTGGTTGTGTGAAAACATCAAACAGTTTTCCTTCTTCAATTACTTTTCCTTTTTCCATAACGGCTACACGGTGACAAATTTCTTTCACAACGTGCATTTCATGTGTAATAAGTAGAATCGTTAAATTGTACTCTCTATTTACTTTCTTTAATAAATTTAAAATTTCTGTCGTTGTTTCCGGATCTAAAGCTGATGTTGCCTCATCGCATATGAGAATATCTGGTGATGTCGCAAGTGCTCTTGCAATCCCAACACGCTGCTTTTGCCCCCCTGATAACTGTTCTGGATAATAGTTCGCTTTATCTTCTAAACCAACAAATTTTAGTAGTTCATTCACTCTTTCTTTTATCTCATTCTTCGGCAATTTCGCTAACCTTAATGGATAAGCAATGTTCCCAAACACCGTTCTTGAATTAAATAGATTAAAGCTTTGAAAAATCATTCCAATTCTTTGTCTTAGTTTCCGTAATTCTTTCGCCGATAATGATGTAATATCTTTATCATCTATTGAAATTGTTCCTGCAGTTGGTCTTTCTAACATATTTACTAAACGTAATAACGTACTCTTCCCTGCACCACTAAATCCGATAATGCCAAAAATTTCGCCCTTTTCAACTGACAACGTTACATCCTCCACGGCATGAACTGATTGTCCGCCTGATTCATATACTTTACTTACATTGTTAAAAGAAATCATTTTCTTCCCTCCTATATGCTGTAAAAACTTGAAGTAGAGCTTTCGAGATAAAATAAAAAGTGCTCTCCTTCTTATCAGTAATAAAGATAAGAAGGAGAGCACTTATATATGTACTCATTCACATCTTCTCATCTTCCAAGCCTTTATAGGCTTGCTGGAATTAGCACGGTATTAAAAAACCCGTTGCTGAGGTATCGTAGGGCCAGTCCCTCCACCTCTCTGGATAAGAGTGTATCGATTTAATTGTCATTATAGAACTCAGAATAATAAGAGTCAATACATTTTTTAGAAAAACATTAATTATCCCTCTATTAAAATTTTCAAATAAAAAATCACAATACAATAGTAATTTTTATAGTTATGTAAAATCCTCCTCACTCATACTTTTAAAAAGGAGAATCTTCTCTACTAATTGAATAACAGTATTTGAATATGAAATCGGAGGAAGATAAATATATGAAAACAGCCCTTTTGCTCATCGATATTCAAAATGATTATTTTCCAAATGGAAAGATGGAATTACGTAATCCAGTAGAAGCAAGTGAATATGCTAGTCAGCTACTACAACATTTTAGAATTAGAAACGAACCTATTTTTCATATCCAACATGTAGCTATAAAAAATGACGCTACTTTTTTCCTACCCAATACAGAAGGTGTCCATATTCACGAAAATGTCCGTCCACTTAGAAAGGAAACTGTTATACTGAAACACTATCCAAATAGCTTTCGAGAAACTGACCTTCTAGAGCGATTACAACGTTCAGAAATTGAGCACGTCGTAATTTGCGGAATGATGACCCATATGTGTATTGATGCTACAGTAAGGGCTGCTTTTGATTTTAGCTTTCATTGTACCGTTATACACGATGCTTGTGCGACAAAAGATCTTTCATTTAAAAACGCTACTATACCAGCTGTTTATATTCACAATGCAATTTTAGCGAGTTTAAATGTAGTATATGCAAATGTAATGAGTACCGAAGAATTTTTAACCACCTAAAAAAACACTCCTTTCAGTTAGCAAAACCGAAAGGAGTGTTCTCTTGTCGAACCATAGATTTTCTTTCAAATTGTATTATACAGGAAATTCTCAAAATGAATACTAAAAAATATGACTAATAAGTCAATTTTTCTCGTTGTTTTGTTTCTATTTTCATGTTTATCCCGATATTAATAGGGTTTAGCTGGTTTTAAATAACACATAGTAATATTTGGTAAATATTTCTCGGTTCAAATTAACTAGCTTCTATTATAGAGAGTTTCTCAAAAAGAAGAGATCTTCACAGACTGTGAAGATCTCTTCTACTATTTCTTATAAAGTTTCAGAAGTAGTTTTTGCTTGCATGTGAAGTGCTAAGTAATCAGGGCCACCAGCTTTAGAGTCTGTACCAGACATGTTAAAGCCACCGAATGGTTGGTAACCTACGATTGCACCAGTACATCCACGGTTGAAGTATAAGTTACCAACGTGGAAGTCTTCACGTGCTTTTTCAATATGGTCACGGTTGTTAGAAACAACTGCTCCTGTTAAACCGTATTCTGTATTGTTTGCAATTGCAAGTGCATGATCAAAGTCTTTTGCTTTACAGAATGCTACTACTGGCCCGAAGATTTCTTCTTTCATTAAGCGAGCATCTTCTGCAACGTCAGCAACGATTGTTGGTTGGATGAACCAGCCTTTAGAATCGTCTCCTTCGCCACCTGATACGATTTTACCTTCTTCTTTACCAATTGCAACATAGCTCATTACTTTATCGAATGCAGCTTGGTCATTAACAGGTCCCATGTTGATATCTTTTGCATCTGGGTTACCTACTGTTAATTCTTTTGTTAATTCAACAGCACGATTTAATACGTAATCGTACACATCTTCATGGATTACTGCACGAGAACATGCAGAACATTTTTGTCCTGAGAATCCGAATGCTGATGCAACGATAGATTTAGCTGCTAACTCAAGATCTGCTTCTTTATCAACAACGATTGTATCTTTACCGCCCATTTCAGCGATAACACGTTTCAACCAAATTTGTCCTGGGTTTACTTTTGCTGCACGCTCGTAAATACGAATACCTACATCGCGAGATCCAGTGAAGCTCACGAAACGTGTACGAGGGTGATCTACTAAGTAGTCACCAACTTCAGAACCATTACCTGGAACGAAGTTTACTACGCCAGCTGGTAAACCAGCTTCTTCTAATACTTCCATAAATTTCGCTGCTACTACAGGAGTTGTACTAGCTGGTTTTAGTAATACTGTGTTACCAGAAACTAAAGCAGCCGTTGTCATACCTGCCATAATTGCGAATGGGAAGTTCCAAGGAGAAATGATAACACCTACTCCTAATGGAATGTAAGAGAAACGATTATATTCAATTGGACGGCTTTCTACTGGAATACCGTCTTTTAATTTTAACATTTGACGAGCATAATATTCCATAAAGTCAATTGCTTCTGCTGTATCAGCATCTGCCTCATTCCATGGTTTACCTGCTTCTTTTACAAGAATAGCAGAGAACTCATGTTTTCTACGACGAACGATTGCTGCAGCACGGAATAAAATGTCTGCACGCATTTCTGGTTTTGACTTTCTCCAAGTTTGGAATGTTGCATCCGCTACTTGCATTGCTTTTTCAGCTAATTCACGGCTTGCTTTTGAAACGCGACCAACAAGTTCCTCTTTATTTGCAGGGTTTACAGAAACAATTTTGTCTTCTGTAGTGATTTTTTTTCCCCCGATAATTAATGGATAGTCTTGTCCAAGATAAGATTCTACTTTCTTTAAACCCTCTTCAAACGCTAATTTGTTAGCCTCTACTGAAAAATCTGTAAATGGCTCATGTTTGTATGCTACTACCATTTTTTTAGCCTCCCCTTAGAAAAACGTTTACATTTTACAACATTATTCTACACGATAATTTAGATTTATTCAAATATTCCTAGACTTATATTTTAAAAATTAATAAATTTTTAAAATATAATAAAAAAAAAGAGATTCATACATACGTATGAATCTACAAAATATGAGTATATTCCAAAACATTTTTCCCGATTAATAAAATAGTAACTAATAAAAATAAAGTCCTTACATATCCAACACCTTTTTGAACCGCAAACTTCGATCCAAAATAAGCACCTAAAATCATTGATAATCCCATAATTATACCGTATTCAAAATGAATCACATCTAAAAATAAAAAAGTAATTAAAGATACGATATTACTAACGAAATTCAAAAGTTTTCCAGATGCTGCCGCTTGAATAAAATCCAAACCAATTAATAAAAATGCAAAAATTAAAAAGGATCCTGTCCCTGGTCCAAAAAATCCATCATAAAACCCTATCATTAAAATAACAAAGAAAAACATTAATGTTTTCCCTTTTGTCATCTTTTTATAGGTAGATGCACTTCCCCAATCTTTTTTCGCAATAATATAAATGGCAATAAAAACCAACATTACGAGCACTAGTGGACGCAAAATATCCGGCGGAATAAACTTTACTACTAAAGCACCTGCGACCGCTCCAATAATAGTTAACGGGATTAACTTTCCTACAATCCGAAAATCAACCTTACCTGATCGAATAAAATAAATTGTACTCGTAAGCGTCCCCATCGTTGCTGCCAATTTATTCGTTGCGATTGCCGAGGCTGGTGATAAACCAACAAACATAAGTGCAGGAAGCGAAATTAACCCTCCCCCTCCAACAACCGAATCAATAAAAGCAGCTAAAAACCCGAATGCAATTAATAAAATAATGACTTGAAAGCTTAGTTCTTCCATGAATTTACCCCTTACCCCTTTATTTGTAACATTTAAAATTATAACAAAATTTTCCGAGAAAAAAAGCTGTTCCTTTATGGAACAGCTCTCATCTTTAATCTAAAATTTTTACAAACGGTTCATCTTGCTTCGCTTCACGTATAATAATTGCTTCTGGACGTTCTACAGATTTAATTGTTACTTGTACTTTCATATAATTTGGGAAGTATTCCATAACAAGTCCTGCTACATATTGTGTAAAACCAATTACTTCAGCTTTCCCATTAAATTGGACAGGAATATCAAGTTTCATTTCTTTTAGTTCATCGTCTTTATACATTCCAGTACCGATAACAGCTGTATAATCCCCTTGGAAATACTCGCTTAATTTTATTTTAAAGTTTGTCACCCTCATAATGTCTTCACGTTTATCGGCTTTTGCTTGTTCAGACGGGAACAAGTAATATTTCTCATTGATTGGTTGCCAATCCTCAACCGTTTCACTGCCTTTTTCTACCTTAGCATAAGAAACAAAATTCCCTGGCACAAGTGAAGACTTTGGACCTTGACGATAAATTGCAAATGTTATCGGAACATTTTTTGTGTCAGCGTCTTTTTGATGCATGAATTTCAAGATTTCTTGTGCCATTCTTTTCCCTTCAGCTAACATTTTTTCATCTGGGATTGCAGCCTCACGTGGATACCCATGCTCTTCCTCATAATATTGAACAGAATTCATCGCCAATCCAATTACAATGCCACCACGTTCAACATCGTTCTCACCTTTTTGTACGTAGTAATCATGCTCTAAAATATTTGAGATATACATTGGATTTTTTTTATTTTTCACTTCTAGTGACTCTGAACCTTCACTTAAGGCTGGATTCAGTCCGATATTCGGAAATTTAACTGCATCCTTTTTCAACTTGTCCTCTAGCTCTTTTTGTTCAGCATCTGTACGCTTTCTTTTTACAAGCATTTGTATATTTTGAGCATCTAGAACCTTTCCGCCTTTAAAGAAATAGTCTTTCGTGCTAAATGATTCTTTCGCAATGCGCATTAATCCAGTTTCAAACTCATCTATATCAAGGCGACTGTTTAAACCTTGTACAACTAAACCACGTGCCTCACCTGGAGCAAATGGAACCGTTGTCTTATAATATTCATCCGAAATGGAGTATTTCGGGATAACCGCTTGTTCTTTCGCTTTCCCCGATTTCTCAACTACTTTTTCATCCTTATTGGAACCCATGCTACACCCACTTACAAGTAGGCTAAGACTTAATACCGCTAACGCTATTTTTTTCATCGTAAGTTTGCACCTCTTACTTATTCAGCTCTTGTAAGAACCTATCTTCATTCCAAACTTCAACATTGTGCTTCTCTGCTTGCGCTAATTTCGAACCAGCAGCTTCACCAGCAACAACTAAATCCGTACTTTTACTAACACTTCCTGTTACTTTTCCACCTAATGCCTCAATCTTCTTCTTCGCTTCACTGCGTCCCATAACTTCTAATTTCCCTGTTAAGACGACAGTTTTCCCTGCAAAGTACGATTCAACATTTTGTAGATCAGCAACTTTTATACCTTTGTATGCCATGTTCACGCCATACTCTTTAAATTGTTGTAATAGCTCTAATACGTCTTCATTATCGAAATACGTTACAACGGATTGAGCCATTTTTTCACCAATCTCGTTAATTGTTTTTAGTTCTTCTTCCGTTGCTTTCACAAGCTCATCCATCGTTTCGAAATGCTCAGCAAATGTACGTGCCGCTTTCGCTCCGACGTGACGAATACCAAGACCGAATAATAATCGCTCTAATGAGTTTTCCTTAGAATTCTCAATTGCTTGTACTAAATTTGTTGCTGATTTTTCACCGAAACGTTCTAGCTGTAATAATTGCTCTTTCGTCAATGAATATAAATCAGCAAACGTACGAATATAATCCGCATCAAAGAGTTGTGTAATTACACGTTCTCCAAGTCCATCAATATTCATTGCATTTCTTGAAACGAAATGGATTAATCCTTCACGAATTTGAGCTGGACAAGTCGGATTTATACATCGAAGTGCTACTTCTTCTTCTAAACGAACAAGTTCACTCTCACATGCTGGACAATGCGTTGGCATATGATATTCTTCTTCCTCACCAGTACGCTTATCAAAAATAACGTTCACAACTTCAGGAATGATATCCCCAGCCTTTTTCACAACAACGTAGTCACCAATTCGAATATCCTTTTCACGAATTAAATCTTCGTTATGTAAAGAAGCACGACGAACGATAGTTCCAGCCACTCGCACTGGCTCTAGCTCTGCAGTTGGTGTTACAACCCCTGTGCGGCCGACACTTAATTCAATCCCTGTTAATCTCGTCACAACTTCTTCAGCCGGAAATTTATAAGCAATTGCCCACCTCGGACTCTTTGCTGTGGTTCCTAAGCTTTCTTGAATAGCAACATCGTCTACTTTTATAACGATTCCGTCAATCTCATAATCAAGATGCGGGCGTTTCTCTTGCCACTCTTCTACATAGGCTATTACGTCTTCAATTGTTTCACATGTACGACGATTTGGATTCGTCTTAAATCCAAGCTCACCTAAGAAATCCAGTGATTCACTGTGGGATGGAATTGTTTTTTCTTCTACATTAGCAAGACCATACACAAACATAGATAAGTTACGCTTCGCTGCAATTTTCGGATCAAGTTGGCGTATCGATCCTGCTGCCGCATTACGTGGATTCGCAAATACATCTTCACCATTTTGCTCTTTTTCCTCATTTAATTTAACGAATGAACGCTTCGGCATATAAGCCTCGCCTCGCGCTTCTAACGTTACTTCTTCATTTAATCGAAGTGGAATTGCTTTAATCGTTTTCAAGTTTTGGGTAATATCTTCACCCGTTACACCATCACCACGTGTTGCACCTTGAATAAAGCGTCCTTTTTCATAATGAAGTGAAACAGCAAGTCCGTCAATTTTTAATTCGCATATATATCTTACATTCGTATCATCAATTCCTTGACGTACTCTTCGGTCAAAATCACGCAAATCTCCTTCATTAAATGCGTTACCTAAACTTAACATCGGTGATTTATGCGTTACCTTTTCAAATATATCAAGTACAGTTCCCCCAACTCGAATAGAGGGGGAGTCTTCCGTTACAAATTCAGGGTTCTCTACTTCTAATTTCATAAGCTCCTGCATATCACGGTCATATTCCGCATCAGAAACAGAAGGATTGTCTAATACGTGATATTGATAGTTAAATGTATTTAACAAATCACGCAGTTCTTCTATACGTTTTTTGGCTATCTCTTTTGACATATCCTCAGTCCTTTCCTATTGTTTCGTCACAGGTGCAAATTTTGCTAATAAACGTTTAATACCAATTGGGCTTGGGAAAGCAATATCTAATTCTTTTGCATCACCTTCACCCTTTACACTTACAACTGTACCAACTCCCCACTTCTGATGAGAAGCTTTATCTCCTATTGCCCAGCCAATTTGCTCGCCACCTGTTGTCTTAACAGCCGGACGCACGAAAGCTGAACGAGAACGTGTTGTAGTTGCGCTTGTCGTTCTTCCTTTTGCACCAAACGAAGTTTCACGCTTCGGTGCTGTTTCGTTTAATGGTTCTACTAATTCTGCCGGAATTTCTGTAATAAATCGAGATGCTGCATTCATACTTGTTCTACCAAATAAAGTACGCATTTGAGCATTGGATAAGTATAGCTCTTCTTCTGCACGAGTAATACCTACATAGGCAAGACGACGCTCTTCTTGCATTTCATCCTCTTCCATAAGAGAACGAGTATGCGGGAATATCCCTTCCTCTAAGCCAACAATAAAGACAACTGGGAACTCTAATCCTTTTGCTGAGTGCATCGTCATTAAAATAACTTCTTCACCAGCAGTTGGATCTTCATCTACACGATCAATATCCGCAACAAGAGCTAAGTCTGTTAAGAATGCAACAAGGCTCTTATCTTCGCTTTGAGATTCGAATGTTTGCGTAACAGATAAAAACTCGTCTAAGTTTTCTAAACGACCTTCTGCTTCTAAAGAACGCTCATTTTTCAACATATCGCGATAGCCTGTTTTTTCAATAACTTCTTCTACTAATTCCGTAACAGATAAATACTCTTGCATATTTACCCAGTTGTGTAATAAACCTGCGAATTCTTTGACTGCCTTTGTAATTTTTGCACTTACTCCAACATGCTCAATCTCATCTAATACAGCAGTTAATGAAATTCCATTTTGTACACCGTAGTTAATAATTTTATCAATAGAAGTCGCACCAATCCCGCGCTTTGGCATGTTAATAATACGTGCAAAACTAATCTCATCTTCTGGATTCCCAATTAAACGTAAGTACGCCAAAATGTCTTTAATCTCTTTACGGTCGTAGAACTTAGTACCGCCGACAATTTTGTAAGGGATATTAGATTTTAGGAAAATCTCCTCGATCATACGAGACTGGGCATTCGTACGATATAATACTGCAAAATCAGTATATTTTCGGTTCCCCATTTGAATATCATCACGAATTTTTTTCGCAACAAAATACGCTTCGTCCTTTTCAGTTGCAGCACGATAATACGAGATTTTGCTTCCAATTTGATTGTCTGTCCATAATTTCTTCGGTTTACGGTTTGAATTTTTTTCAATTACAGCATTAGCTGCATTTAAAATATTTTGTGATGAACGATAGTTTTGTTCTAACAGAATAACTTGCGCATTCTCATAGTCTTTTTCGAATGACAAAATGTTAGAAATATCAGCACCACGCCAGCGGTAAATAGACTGATCCGAATCACCAACAACACAAAGGTTTTTAAAACGTGATGCCAAATGTTTAACAAGAAGGTACTGCGCTTTGTTCGTATCTTGATACTCATCAACGTGAATATATTGGAACTTACGCTGATAAAACTCTAGTACTTCTGGAACACGCTCAAATAGCTGAATCGTCGTCATAATTAAATCATCAAAGTCTAATGAGTTATTTTTCAGAAGGCGTTTTTGATATTCTGTATATACATCGCTCGTTAATTTTTCATATGGATCAGCGATTGTAATTTTTTTTGCATATTTATCTGCAGATAACAGTTCATTTTTCGCATTACTGATACCCGCTAAAATAGAGCGCGGCTCAAACTTCTTCGGATCAATATTACGCTCCTTCATAATTTTCTTCACGACAGTTAACTGGTCGCCCGCATCTAAAATTGTGAAATTACGATTTATACCGATACGATCTATATCACGTCGTAAAATACGAACACACATTGAGTGGAACGTAGAAATCCAAATATCTTCTGCCTCTGGTCCAACAAGTTTATCAATACGCTCACGCATTTCACGAGCAGCTTTATTTGTAAAGGTAATTGCTAGTACATTCCATGGCGCCACACCTTTTTCACCAAGTAAATATGCAATACGGTGTGTTAACACACGTGTTTTCCCACTCCCTGCGCCTGCCATTAATAGAAGTGGTCCATTTGTTGTTTGTACTGCTTTTTGTTGTTGCGGATTTAAACCATTTAATAACTTATCTGTCATACTCATATGCGCCTGCACCTACTCTCCTTTTACTGCTTTAACTGTTTTTAACGCAGCTTTTATATCATCATAAATAACATTTCCAACAACTACTGTATCAGCATACTGTGCCATTTCTTTCGCTTGTTCTGCATTGGAAATACCACCGCCATAATATAGCTTAGCTTGTTTCAATTCTGCTTTTACATTTTTAACAAGTTCAATATCTCCATACGTCCCGCTATATTCTAAATAGAATATCGGTAAATGTAATAGCCTGTCTGCTAAACGTGCATATGCAATAACATCATCTTCTGTTAAATCACATTTTGCATCTGTAAGCTGGGCTACTTTCGCTTCTGGATTTAAAACACAATACCCTTCCATGAAAATTTCGTCCCAGTCCATAATATCCCCAAATTCTTTCAATGCCTCATGATGAACACCTGTTACCCATTCTACTTTTCGGCTATTTAAAACACTTGGGATGTAATAAAAATCAAATCCCGGTGTAATTGCTTCCAAATCAGACACCTCTAACACACAAGGAACTGCATATCTACGAATGCTAACTAGCATGTGTAATACGTTATCAATTGTAACTCCATCACTTCCGCCTACAATAACAGCATCCGTTCCAGATTCACAAATCATTTCTAAATGTTCGTCGCTTAACTCCTTATTTGGATCAAGCTTAAATACATGTTTCCATCCGGAAATATCGTACATGAAAACACCCTTTCTTTTCTCTAGTCATATCTATATTTCTGTTCAAAATAACAGTTGATTTTTATCAGGAGTTTTTAAATTCCTTGCTATATCTTTACCGGACTTTTTGAACTTCCTTTTACGCATTCTTTCATTATAACAAAAAAAGCTACCTACACACACGCCCAATCCAACATCTTTTTCAACGTCAAATGTTGGATTACATATCAAAAAACTTATACGGAATACTAACAAATGAAATAGCATTTCTATTTCGAAGTTAATTAAAAAGGAGTGCTTTTCTAATGAAGCAAAACATTGGCACAATTAGTGCTCTGATTCGAATCACACTCGGACTCATCCTCTTCGGTTGTAGTACAGCTAAACTCGTACGTAAACCTTGGTGCACTTGGTCTAAAGTTTTGCTCTGGATTGGTGCCATGAAAATTGCGGAGGGAATCGTTCGTTTCTGCCCTATTGTTGAAGCCTGTAAGTTTGGAAAATATATGAATATGAGCGCATTTAAAATGCCTAGCATGAATTTCACTGAAAAAGGACATAATAAAGAAGAAGTTAATTCAGCTTCCAGTCATGACAAGCCAAAGTCAAAGTCAGATGGAAGTTATGACACTTCTGACAAAGAGATTGAGTCAGCGATTGAAGAATTAATCCTGGCAAAACCGCTTTGAATCATTTGTCACGATGCAAGATGCTCTCAAAGAGACTTAGCCGCTGCAGTGGGCGGCTAAGTCTTCTTTATTTTACCACAAAACAGAACGTACATTCTTATCCTTTTGGAGTTTTATCCCTAAAAAGTACATAAAAGATATCAATCGATAAATTCCAGAAAATTAGGTATAAAATCCTTGCATGTAATGATATAAAAATGATATCATTTTTATATCAGGAGGCGATCATATGAAAGAAAAACAAGTTTTTTATGTAAATGGTTTTCTCGGTATTATCGGGATTTTAATTTTAGCCGCTATCGGCGTGTTTTTCCTTGTGCAAGAAGTTTTTGTAGTAGCAGCATTAACTATTATTTTAGCCGCAGTTCTCGCTACAGGTATTGGTATTGTTCAACCAAACCAAGCAAAAGTAATTACGTTTTTCGGTAGTTATTTAGGAACAATTCGTCAAAATGGTTTATTTTTAACAATTCCATTCGCGTTTCGTCAAACTGTATCTTTACGTGTTGAAAACTTTAACAGTAAGAAATTAAAAGTAAACGATGTTGAGGGCAATCCAATTGAAATTGCAGCCGTTATCGTATATAAAGTTGTTGATTCCGCAAAAGCAATGTTTGGTGTTGAGCATTACGATCGATTCGTAGAAATTCAAAGTGAAACAGCAATCCGCCACGTTGCTACAAAATATCCTTATGATAATTTCCAAGATGAAACTTGCATAACGTTACGAGGAAATACTGAAGAAATCTCTGAAGAATTAAAGCGTGAGTTAGAAGCACGACTTGAAATCGCTGGCGTAGAAGTATTAGAAACTCGTTTAACACATTTAGCTTACGCAACAGAAATTGCCCATGCAATGTTGCAACGTCAACAAGCAAAAGCAGTATTAGCTGCTCGAAAAGAGATTGTTGAAGGTGCTGTGAAGATGGCGAAAGATTCAATCCATATGTTAGATGAAGAAGGCGTACTTGAATTAGATGACGAGCGTAAAGCAAATATGGTGAACAATTTATTAGTTGCCATCGTTTCAGATAAAGGTGCGCAACCAGTTATTAATACAGGAAGCCTATATTAAAGGTTGTAAGTAATTATGGCTAAAAAGAAAAGCTTTCCATTACGTATTGATCCTGAATTACACGCAGTCATCGAAAAATGGGCGAATGATGAATTTCGCAGCGTCAACGCACACATCGAGTATTTACTTCGAGAAATGGCAAAGCAAAAAGGAAAACTAAAAAAAGATAAAGATGCATAAAAAATCCCGCTGAGAAATCAGCGGGATTTTTTATACATTAGCTTCTCGCCATCTCATGCCCAATGGCACGATATCCTATATCACTTCGGTAAAATAAACCATCACTCTCAATTTTACCGATTTCTTTATAGACCTTATCTTTCGCTTCTTGTAAACTATTCGCTTTACAAGCAACAAATAATACACGGCCACCGTTTGTTACAAAGTCACCATGTTCCATCGCTGTACCCGCATGGAAAACAATTACTTCTTGCAGTGCATCTAATCCGTTAATAATTTCACCTTTTTTATATGCTTCTGGATATCCTTTTGAAGCAAGTACGACACCAATAACTGCTTCCTTTGACCATTGTAACGTTAATTCACTTTCATCTAATACAGCGTTACATACATCAACTAAATCGTTTTCTAAGCGAGGTAATACAACTTCTGTTTCAGGATCACCAAAGCGTGCATTGAACTCAATTACCTTTGGACCATCATTCGTTAAAATAAGCCCCGCATATAAAATCCCTGTAAACGAACGATTTTCTTGGATCATCGCTTTAGCGGTTGGATGTAATACTGTTTGAATCGCTTCTTGAACCGCTGACTCCGGAATTTGTGGTACTGGAGAATATGCGCCCATTCCGCCTGTATTAGGACCTTTATCGCCATCAAAAGCTCGTTTATGATCTTGAGCAATTACCATTGGATGCACAGTTGTTCCATTTACAAATGCCATTAATGAAAATTCTTGTCCATCTAAAAACTCTTCAATAACGACCTTCTTGCTTGCTGCGCCGAATTTCACATCTTGTAGCATTTCTTTCGCGGCCTGCAATGCATCTTCAAGCGTCATTGCTACGGTTACACCTTTACCAGCAGCTAATCCATCTGCCTTAATTACAATCGGTGCACCAACTTTTTGAATGTACCTTACTGCCTCTTCATAGTCTGTAAAAGTTTCATAGGCCGCAGTTGGAATATCATACTTTTTCATCAATTCTTTTGTAAAAGCTTTACTACCTTCAATAACAGCAGCCGCTTTATTAGGCCCAAATACACGAAGTCCCTCTTCCTTAAAGCGATCAACGATTCCGTTCATAAGTGGAATTTCTGGTCCAACGAAAGTTAAGCCTACATTGTTTTCTTTTGCAAATAAAACTAGTGCATCAAAATCATTCTCATCAATATCAACTGGTGTTGCAACATCTCGTATACCTTCATTACCTGGCGCTACATATACTTTTTCTACCTTTTCAGATTGCGCAAACTTCCAGGCTAAAGCATGCTCACGTCCACCGCGACCAATTACTAAAACATTCATATTTCATCCCCCAATAATTAAATAAGTACAAACTAGAAGCTATGCTCCTAGTTTGTTTTCATATCAATAAAGTGAAACTTTAATCAGTGGGGGGTTTCTCCATCCCCCACTGATTATTAGTTGAACCAATCGGGCTTTTACGGGCAGTTATCTCCCACCTAACTTCCTCTCATTCACCGAGTTTTGAGGTGGGAGTCTTACTGCCCGTTAATGCGGGATAAAAGTTTAAAAAAGAGGATCAAGAAAACCGAGCAGGTCGAGGCGCAATTGCCAGGAGGACACGGCGTGTAGCTTTCCTACATGAGTACCGCACTGGCGATGCAACGACGACATGCAACAGTTATCTTGACCGGACCTTTTAAACAACCGTATCAATAGAAGTTTAAAAAGGAGGATCAAGAGAGCCGAGCAGGTCGAGGCGCATTCGCCAGGAGGACACGGAGTGTAGCTTTCCTACATGAGTACCGCACTGGCAATGCAACGACGACATGCGACAGTTATCTTGACCGGACTTTTTAAACATCCTCTATTAGTGTTTGAAATGACGTACGCCAGTGAACACCATCGTAATCCCATACGCATCTGCCATTTTAATAGAATCCTCATCACGAATCGATCCGCCTGGTTGGATGATTGCTGTAATTCCAGATTTTTCTGCTTCTTCTACTGTATCTGGCATTGGGAAGAAAGCATCAGATGCAAGTGCGCTACCTTGTGCTTTTTCGCCAGCTTGTGTGATTGCAATTTTCGCAGAACCTACGCGGTTCATTTGTCCAGCACCGACACCAATTGTCATATCATCTTTCGCTAAAACAATTGCATTTGATTTCACATGCTTTACAACTTTCCAAGCTAGTTTTAAATCTTTCCATTCTTGCTCTGACGGTTCACGTTTCGTTGGAATTGAAATTGCACTTTCATCTAATGATAACGTATCTTCCTCTTGAACAAGAAGACCACCTTGTACAGAAGTTAGCTTTTTGCTTGCAGTCGTTGCCTTTTCAATATTTACAGTTAGTATGCGCAAGTTTTTCTTACTTTGCAACACTTCTAAAGCTTCTTGTGAGAAAGAAGGTGCAATAATAATTTCTAAGAAAATTTCATGTAACTTTTCAGCTGTAGCTTTATCAATTTCACGATTTGCTGCAATAATACCGCCGAAGATTGATACTGGATCCGCTTCATAAGCACGTGTATATGCTTCATGAATATCAGTTCCTACCCCAACACCACATGGATTCATATGTTTTACCGCTACTACTGCTGGTTCTGTAAATTCTTTCACGATGCTAAGTGCTGCATCCGCATCGTTGATATTGTTGTAAGATAATTCTTTACCGTGTAATTGTTCTGCGTATGCAACAGAAGAAGTTGCAGCAAATGGTGCCTTATAGAAAGTTGCCTTTTGATGTGGGTTCTCACCATAACGTAAATCTTGTTTTTTCTCAAATGTCACCGTTACTGTTTCAGGGCTTTCTTCGCCCATTTGCTCTGTTAAATAGTTAGAAATTAACGCATCATATGCTGCTGTATGACGGAATACTTTCGCTGCTAATTTACGTTTCGTTTCCTCTGTTACTTCACCGTTCTCTTTCAGTTCTACTAATACAACATCATAATCTACTGGATCTACAATTACCGATACAAATTTATGATTTTTCGCAGCAGAGCGAATCATTGTTGGGCCACCGATATCAATATTTTCAATTGCATCAGCAAATGTTACGTCAGGCTTAGCGATTGTTTCTTTAAATGGGTATAAGTTAACAACAACAAAGTCAATTGGTTGAATACCTAATTCATTCATTTGCGCTACATGCGTTTCATTATCACGAACTGCTAATAGACCACCATGAATATTTGGATGTAATGTTTTTACACGGCCATCCATAATTTCTGGGAAACCAGTTACTTCAGAAATACCAATTACTTGTAAGCCGTTTTCTTCTAGTAATTTTTTCGTACCACCTGTTGAAATAACTTCAATCCCTTGTTCAAGTAAACCTTTAACAAATTCTACTACTCCTGTTTTATCTGAAACACTTACTAATGCGCGCTTTTTCATTTATCCTTCACCCCTGGTTGTATGTTAGTTAACAGTTGGTTCTTCCACAGACTGAACAATTTGATTCACTGTATTTACGTACAATTTATGTTCAACTTGTTGAATTTTCTTTTGTAAGCTTTCTCTCGTATCCCTTTCAGAAACAACTACTGCTTCTTGTGCAATAATTGGACCTGTATCCATACCTGCATCTACATAATGAATTGTTACTCCAGTTACTTTCACACCTGCTTCTAACGCTTGACCAACAGCATCTTTACCTGGAAAGCTCGGTAATAGTGATGGATGAATATTAATAATTTTCCCGCCGTATGCTGCTAGTAAAGTCGGTCCAATTAAACGCATATATCCAGCTAAAATAACATAATCAATTTCATACTCTTCTAGCTTCTTTAATATCTCTTTTTCAAATGCTTCTTTTGACTCATATGCTTTCGCTGAAAAGGTGAAACACGGAATATGATGATAATGCGCCCGTCCAATAGCGCGTGCCTCTGGTTTATCACATACTAATAAACTAATATCTGCGTCCAATCTTTTTTCTTCTACCGCATTAATGAGAGATTGAAAGTTAGAGCCGCTCCCAGAAGCGAAAACTGCTACTCTACTCATAGTTCTGTTCCCTCATTAAAAGTAACACCAGATCCTTGTACAGTGCGTCCAATAATACGAGCTGTTTCTCCTTGCTCTTCAAGAAGACGAACAATATCTTTTGCCTCTTCTTCCTTTACTGCTACTACCATACCAATACCCATGTTAAAAATATTGAACATTTCTTTCTCTTCTAGTTTTCCAAATTCTTGAAGTAAACTGAAGATCGGCTGAATTTCCCAAGCTCCTAGTTCAATTTCCGCACCGATTCCTTCTGGCAACATACGTGGAATATTTTCAATGAACCCGCCACCTGTAATATGCGCCATACCGTATACTTCATGTTTCTTCAATAGTTCTAAAATAGGTTTGACATAAATTTTCGTTGGTTTTAATAATTCTTCACCAAGAGGTAGTTCTAAGCGCCCATAAATACGATCTAAAGATAATTCTCCATCTTCTAGTAACACTTTTCGCACTAAAGAATAACCGTTACTATGAATACCGCTAGATGCTAAGCCAATTAATACTTGACCAGCTTCAATCTTTTCACCTGTTACAATTTTCTTTTTATCAACAATACCAACTGTAAAACCAGCTAAATCATATTCTTCCGTAGAATACATACCTGGCATTTCAGCTGTTTCCCCACCAATTAATGCACAACCAGCTTGGCGACAGCCCTCTGATATACCTTTGACGATGTTTTCAATTTTACTAGGTTCAGCTTTACCACAAGCAATATAATCGAGGAAGAAAAGCGGCTCTGCTCCTTGGACAACAATATCATTTACGCACATTGCTACTGCATCAATACCAATTGTGTCATGTTTATCTGCCATAAAAGCGAGCATCAATTTTGTTCCCACGCCATCTGTTCCAGATACTAATACAGGTTCTTCTAATGCAAATTTTGATAGATCAAACATACCTCCAAAACCGCCTAAACCGCCTAGTACTTCTTTTCTCATTGTTGTTTGTACGTGTTTTTTCATGCGAGATACCGCTTCATATCCAGCTTCAATATCTACTCCTGCTTGCTTATATGCATTCGCCATCGTTTTTTACACCTCGTCTTTTAATTTCTCCCCATCCAGGGCGGGCTGTTTTAAGAAAGAAGCTAGCTTCTACATCAAAAGAAGTAGAAGCTTTTTTCACTTTCTTATTTCATACTTTCTAAAAGCTCTTGCTCATAATCATAAAGAGCTGTTGGATAGTCCCCATTGAAGTAAGCCATACATAAGCCACCGTATTTCCCTTCATATGGACGTCCAATTGCATCTATTAATCCATCTTCACTTAAAAATGTTAAAGAATCTGCTCCGATGATTTGACGAATTTCTTCTATTGAATTATTTGCTGCGATTAATTCTTTTCTCGTTTGAATATCAATTCCGTAGAAACATGGGTACTTAAGAGGTGGTGAAGCGATTCTTACATGAACTTCTGTCGCTCCAGCTTCACGAAGCATACGAACAATTCGTTTACTTGTCGTTCCTCTTACGATAGAATCGTCAATCATAACAACTCGTTTTCCTTCAACTACGCCTCTTACTGCTGAAAGCTTCATCTTAACCCCTTGCTCACGCAGTTCTTGAGAAGGTTGAATAAACGTACGTCCAACGTAACGATTTTTAATTAATCCTAACTCATACGGAATTCCTGTCGCCTCCGCATAACCAATCGCTGCTGAAATACTAGAGTCTGGCACACCAGTAACTACATCAGCTTCAATAGGAGCTTCCGCCGCTAAACGTTTCCCCATGTTTTTACGTGCTGCATGAACATTAATGCCAGCGATATTAGAATCTGGACGTGCAAAGTAAATGTATTCCATACTACAAATTGCATGTTCTACATCATTTGTGAAACGATCTACGTGAATTCCTTCATCATTAATGATAATTAATTCACCAGGTTCTACATCACGAATGTATGTTGCACCTACTACATCGAAAGCACATGTTTCTGATGCTACAACGTAAGCATCCCCTATCTTTCCAATTGACAGAGGGCGGAATCCATTCGGATCTAGCGCAACAATCATTTCATTTCCAGTTAGTAAAAGATATGCGAACGCACCTTTCACTTTATTTAGGGCCTCTTTTACACTATCAATTAAAGAATCTTTCGTACTACGTTTAATGAGATGTAAAAGTACTTCTGTATCTGAACTTGTTTGAAAAATACTTCCCTCTGCCTCTAATTCACGACGAAGCATCTTTGCGTTAATTAAATTTCCGTTATGAGCTAGCGCCATACTATGATCAGAAAAACGGAATAATAATGGTTGAACGTTAGCAACTTCACTTCCACCAGCTGTTGCATATCGTACGTGTCCAATTGCTGATTTTCCGTTTAATCCTTCTAGCTCACCTCTTGAAAACACTTCTGATATTAAACCTAATCCCTTGTGACCGATGATTTTTTCCCCATTATTTACAACAATGCCTGCGCCCTCTTGTCCACGGTGCTGCAAACTGTGCAATCCGTAGTACGAAACTTGTGCTGCATTTTCATGCCCCCAAATTCCAAAAACGCCACATTCTTCATTTAACCCCTTTATTTCAGCAAGCATGGGATTGCCCCTTTCCAAGCCTTTCTCATTTCATCTACATTTGCTGTAAGTAATACTTCATTTTCTTCATTATGAATTGTTACTTCATTTGTATTTGTAACTTCTCCAACTTGAATTGCTTCAACCGCTTTCTCAAATGCTTCTTTATTTTCACGTTTTACAGTTATAACAAAGCGAGATTGTGATTCTGCAAATAGTGCTGCTGTTGCTTCCCCGTCTAATTTCACAGTAGCACCTAAACCGTTAGTACCAATTGCACTTTCAGTAATTGCAACTGCTAAACCACCTTCTGCAACATCATGTGCAGATTGAACAAGTCCAGCTTGAATTGCTGCTAGTAATTGTTTTTGGCGTTTTAATTCTACATCTAGATCAATGCTTGGTGATTGACCGAAAATTTTGCCGTAAATCATTTTCTGTAATTCACTTCCACCAAACTCAGCTTTCGTTTCTCCGATTACATAAACTAAATCGCCAGCTTGTTTAAATTCTTGTGTTGTTACGTGTTTTAAATCGTGTACAAGTCCAACCATCCCAACAGTTGGTGTTGGATATACAGCTTCACCACTACGCTCGTTATACATTGAAACGTTTCCGCCGATAACTGGCGTTTGTAATGTGCGACAAGCTTCACTCATACCATCTACTGATTTCTCAATTTGCCAGAAGATCTCTGGCTTTTCTGGATTACCAAAGTTTAAGCAATCTGTAATTGCAAGTGGCTCCCCGCCAGAACATACGATATTACGTGCCGCCTCTGCTACTGCAATTTTTCCGCCCATTTCTGGATCTAGATAAATGTAGCGAGAGTTACAATCTGTCGTCATTGCTAATCCTTTTTCTGTACCGCGTACACGTATAACCGCTGCATCTGAACCTGGTGTAACGATTGTGCTAGTGCGCACTTGATAATCATATTGATCATATACCCACTCTTTACTTGCAATCGTTGGTTGTTGTAATAGAGATAATAACGTGTCTTTATAATTTTCTACTTGTGGTGTTTCCATTTTCATCTGCTGGAACTCAGCAAAGTATGCTGCTTCTTTTGACGGTTTATGATAAATTGGCGCTTCTTCTGCAAGAGCATCCGCCGGTACTTCAGCTACCATTTCATCTTTATGGAATAAGCGAAGCATTTTATCTTCCGTTACTTTCCCCATCGTAACTGCTGCAAGACCATACTTTTCAAATAAATCTACTATTTCTTGCTCTCTACCTTTTTTCACAACGATTAACATACGCTCTTGTGATTCAGATAACATCATTTCATATGGAGTCATTCCAGTTTCACGCTGTGGTACATCATCTAAGTACATTTCAATACCCATACCTGCTTTACTTGCCATTTCTGCAGAAGATGATGTTAAACCAGCAGCTCCCATATCTTGAATTCCAACAAGTGCATCAGACTGAATAAGTTCTAAACATGCTTCAATAAGAAGTTTTTCCATAAATGGATCTCCTACTTGAACTGCCGGACGTTTCGCTTCTGAACTTTCAGATAGCTCTTCAGATGCGAATGTTGCACCGTGAATACCATCACGACCAGTTGATGCTCCTACGTACATTACTGTATTACCAGCACCATGTGCTTGCCCTTTTTTAATATCTTCATGATTAATTAGGCCTACACACATTGCATTTACAAGTGGATTTCCTTCATAACATGGATCAAACTGTACTTCTCCACCAACAGTAGGAATACCGATACAGTTACCGTATCCTGCGATTCCTGCTACTACTTCTTCAAATAAATATTTCACGCGTGGTGATTGTAATTCACCGAAGCGAAGTGAGTTTAATAGAGCTACCGGACGTGCTCCCATAGAGAATACATCGCGAATAATACCGCCGACACCTGTTGCTGCCCCTTGATATGGCTCAATTGCAGAAGGATGGTTATGACTTTCCATTTTAAATACAACGGCTTGATTATCACCAATGTCTACAATTCCAGCGCCTTCTCCAGGTCCTTGCAGAACGCGCTCACCTGTCGTTGGAAACTTACGAAGAACTGGCTTTGAATTTTTATAACTACAATGTTCAGACCACATAACAGAGAATAGTCCCGTTTCTGTATAATTCGGCAAACGGCCTAAAATCTTTTCAACCATGGCAAACTCTTCGTCTGTTAGCCCCATTTCCGCATATATACGCTCTTCTTTAATTTGTGTTGGACTTGGTTCAAGCATTAACGACATATGTTTCCCTCCACTGTTTTAAGATAGATTGAAAGACTTTTAACCCTTCAGCACCGCCAAGTAATTCATCTACAGCACGCTCTGGGTGTGGCATCATACCAAGGACATTCCCTTTTTCATTTACAATACCTGCAATATCTGAAACGCTTCCATTCGGATTTTCTACGTAACGGAATGCGATTTGATTATTCTCTTCTAATTGTTTAAGGGTCGCTTCATCACAATAGTAATTTCCTTCGCCATGTGCAATTGGAATGTTAATTACTTCATCTTTTTCATATTGTGATGTAAACATCGTTTCATTATTTTCAACACGTAACTGAACAGTACGGCACATAAACTTTAAGTTTTCGTTTCTCATTAATGCTCCTGGTAGTAATCCCGATTCAACAAGAATCTGGAATCCATTACATACACCTAAAATCGGCTTTCCTTGCTCAGCAGCTTTTTGCACTGCTTTCATTGCATTAGCAAAGCGAGAAATAGCACCACAGCGTAAGTAGTCACCGTAAGAGAATCCACCTGGTAATAGAATCGCATCATACTCATCTAAGTTCTCTGTATCATGCCAAACGTAATCTACTTCTTCGCCAAGCTCATCTTTAATTGCATGAAACATATCAACATCACAGTTCGAACCTGGAAATACTATTACGGCAAATTTCACTGTGCGACAACCTCCTCAACTTCATAACGGTAGTCTTCCATTACAACGTTTGCTAATAGTTTTTCGCACATTTCTTTTACCTTGCTATCCAGATCAGATACTGATTTATCAATTGTTAATTCCATATACTTTCCGATTCGAACGTCTTGTACTTCTGTAAATGAAAGACTATGAAGTGCTCCCTTTACCGCAGTTCCTTGTGGATCTAATACACTTTCTCTTAACGTTATATATACCTTAACTTTATACATGTGAAGCTCCCCCTAAACGTTTTAAAATTTCTTCATATGCTTCTGTTAAATTCCCAAGATCACGACGGAATACATCTTTATCAAATTTTTCATTGCTCGTTTCATCCCATAAACGGCAAGTATCTGGTGAAATTTCATCTGCTAATATGATTTCCCCTTCTTCTGTTACGCCAAACTCTAATTTGAAATCTACTAATCTTACACGACAGCTTGCGAAATGCTCAATCAACACTTGATTGATTTGTAGAGCTGCATCTCGTAATACGCTTACTTGCTCTGGTGTTGCAACATTTAACAAACGAATATGATCTTCCGTTACAAGCGGATCTCCTAAATCATCATCTTTGTAGTAAAATTCTACGATTGGTGTTGTAAGAGCAGTTCCTTCTTCCATTCCTAGCCTTTTTGAAAGACTACCTGCAATTACGTTTCTTGTGACAACTTCTAATGGAATAATACTCACCTTTTTGACAAGTTGTTCTGTATCAGATAACTTCTCCACAAAGTGTGTTTTAATTCCAACTTCTTGTAACTTTCTGAACAATAAAGTTGTAATCTCATTGTTCAAACGACCTTTTCCTGTAATTGTCGCTTTCTTCTCCCCATTGAAAGCAGTCGCACTATCTTTGTACTCTACCCAAACCATATCTGCTGCTTCTGTACGATAAATTCTTTTTGCCTTACCTTCATACAGCAATTCTAGCTTTTGCATTTCGCAAGCCCCCTGTAGTTTGAAAAATGTGAATAATATTTTTATAAAGAATGGCACAGAATGACTCTATTCTGTGCCATATGAAATTTTACGCTTCGTTTAATCCAAGGCGTTCAAAGATTGTATCAACGTGTTGCATATGATGTTCATAATTGAAGCATTCGTTAATTTCTTCTTGCGTTAACTTACTTGTAATGCGCTCGTCAGCTTCTATAAGCTCTTTAAATTGTACTTGTGTTTCCCAAGCTTCCATCGCTTTAGGCTGTATGATATCATAAGCTTCTTCACGTACCATGCCTTTGTCGATTAGTGTAAGCATTACGCGCTGAGAGTAAATTAAGCCGTATGTTCTTGTCATATTGCGTTTCATATTCTCTGGGAATACAGTTAAGTTTTTAACGATATTACCAAAGCGATTTAACATGTAATTTAACGCGATTGTAGCATCTGGTAAAATTACGCGTTCTGCAGAAGAGTGAGAGATATCACGCTCATGCCATAACGGAACATTCTCGTAAGCTGTCATCATATAACCGCGGATAACACGAGCTAAACCAGTCATATTTTCAGATCCAATTGGATTACGTTTATGCGGCATTGCAGAAGAACCTTTTTGACCTTTTGCGAAAGCCTCTTCAACTTCACGTGTTTCACTCTTTTGTAAACCACGAATCTCAACTGCCATCTTTTCAACAGATGTTGCGATTAGTGCAAGTGTTGACATGTAATGTGCATGACGATCACGTTGCAATGTTTGTGTTGAAATTGGCGCTGCTTCTAATCCTAAGTTTTCACAAACATACTTTTCTACGAATGGATCAATATTTGCATATGTACCAACCGCACCAGATAATTTACCAACGCGAACTGTATCAGCAGCTTGTTTGAAACGCTCTACGTTACGTTTCATTTCTTCATACCAAAGACCAAGTTTTAAACCAAATGTTGTTGGCTCTGCATGTACACCGTGTGTTCTTCCCATCATAATCGTGTACTTATGCTCTTTCGCTTTATTAGCTAAAATGCTAACAAAGTTTTCTAAGTCTTTTAACAAGATTTCATTTGCTTGTTTTAAGATGTAAGATAAAGCTGTATCTACTACGTCTGTAGATGTTAAACCGTAATGAACCCATTTACGTTCTTCACCTAATGTTGGTGTTTCTGATACAGCACGAGTGAAAGCAACTACGTCATGACGTGTTTCTTTTTCAATTTCATAAATACGATCAATATCAAATGATGCATGTTCACGAATTTTTTTCACATCTTCTTTTGGAATATCGCCAAGCTCCGCCCATGCTTCACACGCTAAAATCTCAACTTCTAACCACGCTTTAAATTTGTTCTCTTCCGTCCAAATCGCACCCATTTCAGGGCGTGTATAACGATTAATCATCTTTTTCCCTCCAACAGTTGTTCTTGATGGTCCCAAATATGCAAACTCTTCGCTTTTTCTAGAGCGACTTCAATATTATCATTTAAAATATTAACATGCCCCATTTTTCGCTGTGCTTTTGCTTCTTCTTTTCCATACAAGTGTAAATAGCACCCGGTTAGTCTATTCACTTGTCCTAGGACCCCTTCTATATGTTCGCCTAAAATGTTCACCATGACAACTGGTTTTAACAAATTTGTTTCTCCAAGAGGTAAATTACAGATTGCTCGAATATGTTGACCAAACTGACTCGTTTCACATGCATCAAGTGTATAATGCCCTGAGTTGTGCGGTCTTGGTGCTAATTCATTAATGTAAATCTCACCATCAGCTGTAGCAAACATCTCTACCGCTAGTGTTCCCACAAGCTTTAATTCATCCGCAAGTACTTTTGCATATTCAATCCCTTTTCGCGAAAGCTCTTCTGTAATACGAGCTGGAACGATAGATTCGTGCAAAATGTTATTCACATGAATATTTTCTGCGACTGGGAATACTTTCGTTTCACCACTTACACTGCGAGTTACAATAACTGATATTTCCTTTTCAAATGGCACCCATTTTTCTAGAATACATTCAGCTTTACTAACAAGCTCCCTTGCCCTCTCAACATCAGCTTCACATCTTAAAACAACTTGCCCTTTACCGTCATATCCACCTGTCGTTGTTTTTAGCACCGAAGGGAAGGACAGCTCAGCAATTGCTTCTGAAAGTTCATCTTGATTCTGAACTAGTCTATAAGATGCGACTGGTAAACCAGCCTTTACAATCGCATTTTTTTCTGTAAAACGATTTTGCGTTTTGTTTAATAATTGACTACCTTGTGGTAAATACGCATGTTTCTCAAGCCATTGTAAACATCTATAATCAATATTCTCAAATTCATATGTGACAACATCGCTTATCTCTGCTAAATGCTGAATCGCTTTCAAATCATCATAAGATGCAACAACTTCAACATCGGCAACTTGTGCACATGGTGAATGTTTAGTAGGATCTAAAACAGCTATTTTATAACCCATTTCCTTAGCTGCCAGCGCCATCATTCTTCCAAGCTGGCCACCGCCAATAATTCCAATTGTCTTTCCAGGTAAAATGATTCTCGTCATACTAGTTCACTACCTTCACGCACAGTTTTCTCAATAGCTTCTCGTCTCAACTCTAATACATCATGTATATCATCATGAAATAATCCAAGTATTTGTGCTGCCAGTAGTCCAGCATTTGTTGAACCAGCCTTACCAATTGCAACTGTTGCAACTGGAACCCCTCCTGGCATTTGGACAATTGATAATAACGAATCTAGGCCGTTTAACGCTTTTGATTGAACAGGGACACCGATTACAGGAAGATTTGTCTTCGCTGCAACCATTCCTGGTAAATGTGCTGCTCCACCAGCTCCAGCAATAATAACTTTTAATCCACGTTCACGAGCTGTTTCTGCATATTCAAACATATAATCCGGAGTCCGATGAGCGGATACAACTTTTTTCTCATACGGTATATTTAATTCATCTAAAATGTCACAAGCATATTTCATTGTTTCCCAGTCTGACGTGCTTCCCATTATGACTCCAACTAGTGATTTCATATTAGAATCCCCCCGATTCAAATAAAAAAAGCCTGAAATAGAACAGTTTCTCTTTTACTATGAGAGAAAGCGCTCTACTCAGGCATACGTATCCCTTGTGAATAGAAAAATACCGAGTGACTTTCCCCCATAGTCCAACGAATAACGGTCGTTAGGTAGAGACTTGCAGGCCATATCCCCGCGATTATATGAGGTCTTATATATTATTGTTTCTATGGCTATATTAACAATATTTCATAAACAATGTCAATAAATAATCGAATGTTTTTTTATTAGTTGTTGCTAACGTTCGTGTTTTAGTTATATTCAAAAGAAGAATTGCAACTATATGCAAGAAGGAAAGGGAATTAGAATATATATTTCTAGAGATCTATTTTATACATAACTGTTCATATACTACCTCAGTATGCTTTAATTCAATATATACACTGTTGTGTCTACAAATCAATATAATTTATATGGTGGTGATTTTATTTATAAGGAGGATAACCGTGAAAAAAATAACTATGCTATTATCATATTTATTTTTCTCTGTCGCAGTAATTGCTGTAATTATTGAATACTTATTTATATCATCCCATTTTTTCTACTCTCATTATTTAAAATATATACTTATGATAGAAATAATGTTTCCTATCTTAGGGATTATTTTAGGAGCATTTGGAAAATCAGGAGCACAAAAAATCATTGCCATTATTTTAAATAGCCTCTATTTTATTCTTTTTTCTTCTTTAGGATTATTAAATTTATGGATTTTAACCTTCGGTAAATAAAAATAAACACAAAAAAACCTAAGTCGAAACGACTTAGGTTTTTGCTTGGCGACGTCCTACTCTCACAGGGACAAGGTCCCAACTACCATCGGCGCTAGAGAGCTTAACTTCCGTGTTCGGTATGGGAACGGGTGTGACCTCTCTGCCATCATCACCAAACTATTGAAGGTATATTCCTTCAAAACTAGATAACATTTGCTTCATATTATATGGTTAAGTCCTCGATCTATTAGTATTCGTCAGCTCCACATGTCACCATGCTTCCACCTCGAACCTATCAACCTGATCATCTTTCAGGGATCTTAC
>NZ_JAKUGX010000009.1:0-140581 GCF_022664195.1 Bacillus cereus group sp. BfR-BA-01316 | reverse complement strand
ATGTGCGGAAGGGATAAGTGCTGAAAGCATCTAAGCATGAAGCCCCCCTCAAGATGAGATTTCCCATAGCGTAAGCTAGTAAGATCCCTGAAAGATGATCAGGTTGATAGGTTCGAGGTGGAAGCATGGTGACATGTGGAGCTGACGAATACTAATAGATCGAGGACTTAACCATATAATATGAAGCAATGTTATCTAGTTTTGAAAGAATATAAAAAACTTATTGACTTTAAATGTCGAATGAGTTATGATGATTCTTGTCTTAAATGAATACAGTCTGGTAATGATGGCAGAGAGGTCACACCCGTTCCCATACCGAACACGGAAGTTAAGCTCTCTAGCGCCGATGGTAGTTGGGACCTTGTCCCTGTGAGAGTAGGACGTTGCCAGGCAATTTGGAGGATTAGCTCAGCTGGGAGAGCACCTGCCTTACAAGCAGGGGGTCGGCGGTTCGATCCCGTCATCCTCCACCATTCTAGCCGACTTAGCTCAATTGGTAGAGCAACTGACTTGTAATCAGTAGGTTGGGGGTTCAAGTCCTCTAGTCGGCACCAGAAAATCATGGCGGTTGTGGCGAAGTGGTTAACGCACCGGATTGTGGCTCCGGCATTCGTGGGTTCAATTCCCATCAGTCGCCCCATTTTTTCTTTTAAAATTATAATATGCGGGTGTGGCGGAATTGGCAGACGCACCAGACTTAGGATCTGGCGCCTTTGGCGTGGGGGTTCGACTCCCTTCACCCGCACTTTTAATAAAATAACTCATACATGTCTTGCGGAAGTAGTTCAGTGGTAGAATACAACCTTGCCAAGGTTGGGGTCGCGGGTTCGAATCCCGTCTTCCGCTCCAATTTTTAATATGACATGCCGGGGTGGCGGAACAGGCAGACGCACAGGACTTAAAATCCTGCGGTGGGTGACCACCGTGCGGGTTCGACCCCCGCCCTCGGCACCATATGCGCCCGTAGCTCAATTGGATAGAGCGTTTGACTACGGATCAAGAGGTTAGGGGTTCGACTCCTCTCGGGCGCGTTTTTATTAACGGGAAGTGGCTCAGCTTGGTAGAGCACCTGGTTTGGGACCAGGGGGTCGCAGGTTCAAATCCTGTCTTCCCGATTTTTTCAAAATATGGGGCCTTAGCTCAGCTGGGAGAGCGCCTGCCTTGCACGCAGGAGGTCAGCGGTTCGATCCCGCTAGGCTCCACTTATTTGAATATCACTTATGGCGGTGTAGCTCAGCTGGCTAGAGCGTACGGTTCATACCCGTGAGGTCGGGGGTTCGATCCCCTCCGCCGCTACCATAAAGGACCTTTAGCTCAGCTGGTTAGAGCAGACGGCTCATAACCGTCCGGTCGTAGGTTCGAGTCCTACAAGGTCCACCACTCAAAGTTCATATCTCGGAGGTATACCCAAGTTCGGCTGAAGGGATCGGTCTTGAAAACCGACAGGCGGCGAGAGTCGCGCGGGGGTTCGAATCCCTCTACCTCCTCCATTTTTTCTAAATTAAATATTATATCATCGCGGGGTGGAGCAGTACGGTAGCTCGTCGGGCTCATAATCCGAAGGTCGCAGGTTCAAATCCTGTCCCCGCAACCAAATGGTCCCGTGGTGTAGTGGTTAACATGCCTGCCTGTCACGCAGGAGATCGCCGGTTCGACCCCGGTCGGGACCGCCATTTTTTTACATAAAGGCTCGGTAGCTCAGTCGGTAGAGCAGAGGACTGAAAATCCTCGTGTCGGCGGTTCGATTCCGTCCCGAGCCACCATTTTGAAATCGCAAGCCGGCTTAGCTCAATTGGTAGAGCAACTGACTTGTAATCAGTAGGTTGGGGGTTCAAGTCCTCTAGCCGGCACCACTTTCAAAATGAGCCATTAGCTCAGTTGGTAGAGCATCTGACTTTTAATCAGAGGGTCGAAGGTTCGAATCCTTCATGGCTCACCATTTTCAATTTAATGCGGGTGTAGTTTAGTGGTAAAACAAGAGCCTTCCAAGCTCTGGTCGAGAGTTCGATTCTCTTCACCCGCTTATCTATTATGGGCCTATAGCTCAGCTGGTTAGAGCGCACGCCTGATAAGCGTGAGGTCGATGGTTCGAGTCCATTTAGGCCCACCATAATTATTCCGCAGTAGCTCAGTGGTAGAGCTATCGGCTGTTAACCGATCGGTCGTAGGTTCGAGTCCTACCTGCGGAGCCATATTATAGAGAAGTACCCAAGTGGCTCAAGGGGCTCCCCTGCTAAGGGAGTAGATCGCGAATGCGGTGCGAGGGTTCGAATCCCTTCTTCTCTGCCAGATTTGGCCCGTTGGTCAAGTGGTTAAGACACCGCCCTTTCACGGCGGTAACACGGGTTCGAATCCCGTACGGGTCATACTAAAAGAGATAGCATAAACTGCTATCTCTTTTTTGTTGTGTAAAAGTGGACTTTGAGTAGTCTGCTTTTTTTTATAGATTTTTGTATACTTTTTTCTATTCTAATCGTCTAACTAATAGAAAGGAGCGAGCGATGGAGTATGAAAAGATCATTATAGAAACCTCTAAAAGCATTTATAGGTATTTTCTTAAAATAGGGCTAACATCAGCAGATTTACAAAAATTAAACGGTCAAAATTATGTAAAGGCTGCTGTATTAGGGGCTACTGTGGAAAATAAATAATATATAGAAGAAGCTGTCTTTCAATAGGTAATCTATTTGGGGCAGCTTTTTTATGATGTTATCATTATCGATAAGGCGATATATTGCAAAAATCGCTGATATAATGTGAGTTGCGGTCGATATATTCAGAAAATCGCCTATATAATTTCATTTATCGGGATACTTCTAAGAAAAAAGCTTTCACAATCTAAAGAAAACGCCTCCATTGAGATGGATTTCACCCGCACTCTAATAACTTTACACTCTATGTGAAAAAGTTCACAAATAGGTCATAATTTGTGAAGTAATTCACAATGAATCGTGCTACAATATGAATGTAAAGAAGTTAAACAACATTAAATTAGTATTTTAATTAATTACTTAAACAATAATATAAAATATATGTGAACAATAGAGAGGGGAAATTAACATGAAAAAAGGTATCAATCGTGTAGTATTAGTAGGAACAGGAGCTGTAGGTTGTAGTTACGCTTACTCAATGATTAACCAAGGTGTAGCTGAAGAATTCGTACTTGTAGATGTAAATGAAGCAAAAGCAGAAGGGGAAGCAATGGACTTAAGCCATGCGGTACCATTCTCTCCAGCACCAACAAAAGTTTGGAGCGGTAGCTATGCAGATTGTAAAGATGCAGATCTAGTTGTTATCACTGCTGGATTACCACAAAAGCCAGGCGAAACTCGTTTAGACTTAGTTGAGAAAAATACAAAGATCTTTAAACAAATCGTTCGCGGTATTATGGATAGCGGATTCGATGGAATCTTCTTAATCGCAACTAACCCAGTTGATATTTTAACTTACGTAACTTGGAAAGAATCTGGCTTGCCAAAAGAGCGCGTAATCGGCTCTGGTACTACTTTAGACTCTGCTCGTTTCCGCTACATGTTAGGTGACTACTTAGATGTAGATCCACGTAACGTTCATGCTTATATCGTTGGTGAGCACGGTGACACTGAACTTCCAGTATGGAGCCACGCTACTGTAGGTGTACAAAAACTAGAAACAATCTTAGCGAACAACGAACAGTACAACCAAGAAGATTTAGATAAAATCTTTGAAAATGTACGCGATGCAGCTTACCACATTATCGAGCGTAAAGGCGCAACTTACTACGGAATCGGTATGTCACTACTTCGTGTAACTAAAGCGATCTTAAGTAACGAGAACAGCGTGTTAACTGTATCTGCATACCTTGAAGGCCAATATGGTGAGAAAGATGCTTACGTAGGTGTTCCAGCTGTTATTAACCGCGAAGGTGTACGTGAAATCGTAGAGCTTGAATTAAACGAAGAAGAAAAAGTGAAATTCGCTCATTCTGTAAAAGTATTAAAAGAAACAATGGCACCAGTACTTTAATAATTGATAAATAATTCAGAGGTGGGAAACTGCTTCCTCCTTCTGGACTTATATATAATTGAATATAAATTCCTTTTCCGGTTTCCCTTGTATATCCCCAATATACCCCTTTTGCTGGAGAAGGGTCGTTTATAGAAAAAGCACTCTATTTTTGAATAGAGTGCTTTTGTGCGTTATCCCACTATTTGCGAGCAGAGTTTCACTTTATTCTTTAGGAGTTAACCTTGTGGCAATTTTTCCTAACCGCCATTCATCTCCCGCATACTCATTGGACCATGTCCTACCTATTCCTTGAGGTGGGAGTTTTCCGTCGGGAAATGATAAAATTTGTGACAAAAAATGTTGAGAAATATTTTTAAACAATAGATTATTTCACTTGTATTTTACGTGAGAAATAGCGTAAAAAATGGAGAGAAACCAATAAAATAAATATTGAGCAACAATGAAAGGCGAGAAATAGTAAGGAAAATGAAGCGTTTGCAATGAATATTCGTCAAAATTCGATATTTTATATGGAAATTCGAAAAAAATTAAACATTTTCAAGGAAAAAACGTATATTTTTAAAAAATAACAAGGGTATTTCAGTTTTTTGCAGAAATAGTTAAAGTGTTAAAAATTTCTGTCATCTTAGTGAGGTGAACATATTGGATGTAATAAATTGTGAAGAAGTGAAACGAGATGAGTTTCATACAGAAAAGTACTATGACAGTTATAACATCTTTGGGGCACATATTGTGACGGAAGATGGGATGCGAGGTGTACGATTCACAGTATGGGCTCCTCATGCGAAAGCAATGAGTGTTGTTGGGGATTTTAATGAATGGGATTATGAGCAACATAAGATGCTACAAGTGACAGAAGAGGGGATTTGGTCCTTGTTTGCACCGCATATTGAAGAGAACGAGATATATAAGTATGCGATTGAAACGATGGACGGTGACGTTATTTTAAAAGCGGATCCTTATGCAGTATATGCAGAAGTAAGACCAAATACGGCATCTGTAGTTTTTGATATAGAGGGATATGAATGGAATGATAAAAACTGGATTCGTAAGAGAAAGAAAAAATCGATTTATAAAGAAGCGATGGCAGTTTATGAATTACATTTCGGTTCTTGGAAAAAGAAAGAAGATGGCGCTCTGTATTCTTACAGAGAAATGGCCGAGGAGCTCATTCCGTATGTGGTGGAACATCAATTTACACATATTGAAATTATGCCGCTTGTTGAGCATCCATATGATCGTTCTTGGGGATATCAAGGAACAGGATATTATGCAGCGACAAGTAGATTCGGCACGCCACATGATTTGATGTATTTTGTCGATGAATGTCATAAATGTGGAATCGGTGTCATTTTAGATTGGGTGCCGGGGCATTTTTGTAAAGATGCTCACGGTTTATATTTGTTTGATGGGACACCGACCTATGAATATAAAGATAGAGACGTACAAGAAAACCTGGTATGGGGAACTGTTAATTTTGATTTAGGGAAGAGAGAAGTACGTAATTTCTTAATTTCAAATGCGTTATTTTGGATGAGGCATTTCCATATTGATGGTTTCAGGGTAGATGCGGTTGCGAATATGCTGTACTGGAATAAAGAAGGAAAAGAGCAAAGCAATGAACACGCTGTTTCTTTCTTACGAGAGTTAAATGAAGCTGTGTTTGCAGAAGATGAAGAGTTTCTTATGACAGCGGAGGATTCAACAGCTTGGCCACTTGTAACAGCTCCAACATACGAGGGTGGACTTGGATTCAATTATAAATGGAATATGGGTTGGATGAATGACGTGCTGAAATATATGGAATGTGCGCCAGAGTACCGGAAATACATTCATGAGAAAATGACATTCTCTTTAATATATGCTCACTCTGAAAACTTCATATTGCCGCTTTCTCATGATGAAGTCGTTCATGGGAAAAAGTCGTTATTAAATAAAATGCCGGGAGATTACTGGGATAAGTTCGCCCAACTTCGTTTATTATATGGATATTTCTTTACTCATCCAGGTAAGAAATTACTCTTTATGGGTGGAGAATTCGGGCAATTTGATGAGTGGAAAGATCTTGAAGATTTAGATTGGAATTTACATGATTTTGAAATGCATCGTTACATGCATGATTACTTTAAAGAGCTCATAGCATTGTATAAGCGCTCAAAACCACTTTGGCAGTTAGATCACTCGCCTGAAGGATTTCAGTGGATTGATGCTAATAATAATGAGCAAAGTATTTTCTCGTTTATCCGCCAAGGTGATAAGCAGGAAGATGCGTTAGTTGTCGTATGTAATTTTACGAAAGGTACATATGAAAACTATAAAGTAGGTGTACCAGATTTCGAGTATTATAACGAAATTTTAAACAGTGACGCTATGCAATATGGCGGATCGGGGCAAGTTAATAAGAAACGTCTCAAGACGATTCTAGAGCCATATCATAATCAAGCGGCACATGTAGAAATTACAATTCCACCATTTGGCGTATCCATATTACGACCAGTGAAGACGAGAAAGGGGAGCAAAAAACAAGATGGCTCAAAAACAAAAGTGCGTAGCAATGTTACTAGCAGGGGGAAAAGGTAGTCGTTTAAGTGCATTAACAAAAAATTTAGCCAAGCCAGCTGTTCCATTTGGTGGTAAATATCGCATTATTGATTTTACGTTAAGTAACTGTGCAAACTCCGGTATTGAAACGGTGGGGATTTTAACACAATATCAACCGTTAGAACTTCATAATTATATTGGAATCGGAAATGCTTGGGATCTTGATCGTGTAAACGGTGGAGTCACTGTGTTACCTCCTTATGCGGAGTCTTCAGGTGTGAAGTGGTATACAGGTACGGCAAGTGCTATTTATCAAAACTTAAATTATTTAAGTCAGTACGAACCAGAATATGTCCTTATTTTATCAGGTGACCATATTTATAAAATGGATTACAGTAAAATGCTAGATTACCATATTGAGAAAGAAGCAGATGTTTCGATTTCTGTTATTGAAGTGCCGTGGGATGAAGCAAGTCGCTTTGGCATCATGAATACAAATGAAGAGATGGAAGTTGTTGAATTTGAGGAGAAACCGCAATTTCCAAGAAGTAATCTTGCATCAATGGGAATTTATATTTTTAACTGGGCTATTTTAAAAGAATATTTAGAGATGGATGCAAGAAACCCTGAATCTAGTAATGACTTCGGAAAAGATGTACTTCCGCTTTTATTAGATGAAGGGAAGAAGCTGATGGCGTATCCGTTTGAAGGATATTGGAAAGATGTTGGAACGGTGAAAAGCTTATGGGAAGCGAATATGGATTTACTTCGCGATGAAACATCGTTGAACTTGAACGATCGTGATTGGCGCATTTATTCTGTGAACCCAAATGAGCCACCACAATATATTGCAGAACAGGCAAAAGTAGAAGAGTCACTTATTAATGAAGGGTGCGTCATTGAAGGGGACGTGAAGCATTCTGTTTTATTCCAAGGAGTGACGGTGGAAGAAGGTAGTATGGTAATCGATTCTGTCGTTATGCCGGGGGCAAAGATTGGTAAAAACGTTGTGATTGAAAGAGCGATCGTTGGATCGGAAATGGTTATTGAAGATGGGACAATAATTCGCCCAGAAAAAAATGTTGATGACGTAGTACTAATTGCTGAAGGGAAATAGAAAAGGGGGATGAAATGAATGGGAGAAAAAATGTTAGGAATTATTAATGCAACGGGAAGTTTTCCTTCCTTAAAGAAAGTAACAGGGCATCGTTCATTAGCGGCGTTACCGTTTGGGGGCCGTTACCGACTCATTGATTTCATGCTTTCAAATATGGTGAATTCTAACATTCATAGCGTGGCGGTTTTTACAAGTCATAAAAATCGTTCTTTAATGGATCATGTCGGTTCAGGACAACAGTGGGATTTAGATAGAAAGCGTGATGGACTGTTTTTATTCCCACCGAACTGCCAATGTGATCATGACGAATTTGGATCTTTTGCACATTTTAGAAGACATATTGATTATTTTCTAAGAAGCAGAGAAGAGTATGTTGTTATTACGAATAGCCATCTTGTAACAGCATTAAACTTTCAAGCGGTGTTAGAGCGACATATACATACGTCTGCAGATATTACTGAAGTTTGTCATGAAGGGGTTTCGCTTCAAACATATGTGTTAAAGAAACAATTATTGCTAGACTTATTTGAGACATATAAAGATGTGGAGCAATACAGTTTATTTGATGTAGTGAGAGCAAAGAGCGGGAAATCACTGCATATTGCTACGTATGAACATACAGGATATGTAGCTATTATTGATTCGATTGAAAGTTACTATAAACATAGTCTAGAAATTTTGCAGCCTTCTATTTGGAAGCAATTATTTAAGAAAGAAGCACCAATCTTTACGAAAGTAAAAGATGAGCCGCCAACTCGTTATATGAAGGGTGCAGCCGTGAAAAATACAATGATTGCAAACGGCAGTATTATTGAAGGGGAAGTAGAAAATAGTGTTGTCTCCCGTTCTGTTAAAATTGGAAAAGGTTCAATTGTTCGTAATAGTATTATTATGCAAAAGAGCCAAATTGGAGATAACTGTATAATAGATGGTGTTATTATCGATAAAGATGTGAAACTTGGTGATGGTGTAGTGTTAAAAGGAAGTGCTGATGAGCCATATGTTGTAGAAAAAGGTAGTGTACAAAATAGTACAATCAACAGTTATTCGTAAATAGCAGGTGCATAATTAGTGGGGGATTTAGAAAACCCCCACTAATTAAGGTTTTACTCTATATGAAAACTTGAAGGGAGGAAGCTGTAAGAAGAGCGATTTATGATGTATACGCTTTTCGTGCAGTGGGACAACAGGTGAATATTTTATTTGCAGTATCAGAATGTGTACCGTTTGTGAAATCTGGAGGTTTAGCTGATGTAGCGGGAGCGCTCCCGAAAGAATTAAAAAAATTAGGAGTGAATGTTCGCATTATACTTCCAAACTACAGTCTTATCCCGAAAGAGTTAAGAGAAGGATGTACGCTTCATAAAGTAATTAACGTTCCTCTTGGATGGAGAAACCAATATTGCGGGATTTTAAAAGGTGAGCAGGATGGGATTACGTATTACTTAATAGATAATGAATATTATTTTAAGAGAGATTCTCTATATGGCCATTATGATGATGGGGAGCGTTTTTCTTATTTTTCAAAAGCAGTTTTAGAGTGTATTCCGCATCTTGATTTCGAAGTAGATGTTCTTCATAGCCATGATTGGCATACAGCTATGGTTAATTTCTTACTTCGTGAAAAGTATCAAGATAACCCGTTATATGAGCATATTAAAACGGTATATACGATTCATAACTTGCAGTTCCAAGGTGTATTTCCTCCTGAAGTGATGTACGACTTACTGGAGCTTGGTCATGAATATTTTCATAGTGAACAGCTTGAGTTTTATGGAAACGTGAACTTTATGAAAGGCGGTATTATCGCATCTGACCAAATTACAGCGGTTAGCCCGACATATAAAGAAGAGATTCAATATGAGTTTTTCGGTGAGAAGTTAGATGGATTGCTACGAAAATATAATGATAAGCTTAGTGGCATTGTAAATGGAATTGATACGAGCGTATATAATCCAGAAACAGATCCATATATTACGGCTCAGTATAGTGCAGAGTCGCTAGATGAAAAGAATGAAAATAAACGCGCATTGCAGCGTTATTTTGGTTTACCAGAAAAAGAAGATACACCAGTTATTTCGATGGTAACACGATTAACGAAGCAAAAGGGGCTTGATCTAGTACGTACTGTATTCCGTGAAATAATGGAAGAAGATGTACAATGTATTATTTTGGGGTCAGGCGATTCTGAATACGAGCAGTTCTTTGAATGGATGGCATACGAGTATCCAGAAAAGGTAAAAGTATATATTGGGTTTAATGAAGCGTTAGCGCACCAAGTGTACGCGGGAAGCGATTTGTTTTTAATGCCATCGCTGTTTGAACCGTGTGGACTTGGACAACTTATTGCGCTAGCATATGGCACGATTCCAATTGTAAGAGAAACAGGCGGATTAAATGATACTGTACATTCTTACGATGAGGACACTGGAATTGGGAATGGCTTTAGCTTTACGAATTTTAATGCGCATGACATGTTACATACGATTCTTCGTGCAATTGAGTTTTATCAAGATAAACCGGTATGGGATAAGCTTGTAAAGCAAGCGATGACTGAAGATTACAGCTGGGGGAAATCTGCTCTTGCATACAAGAAATTGTATAAAAGTCTCATGGAATAACATTGAGGTGGTGAAAAAATGTTTACTCATGTTGAAAGCTTCAAATCCGCTTTTCTAGAAAAATTAGAAACGATGTATGGGAAAAGTTTCAAAGATTCTACAACTCGTGATCAGTATAATACGCTTGGTCATATGGTACGTGAGTATATGAATAGTCAATGGATTGCAACGAATGAAAGTTATCGTTCTGGAGATCAAAAACAAATGTATTATTTATCCATTGAGTTTTTACTTGGGCGTTTGCTAGGCAGTAACATATTAAATTTAGGCATTCGAGATGTATGTGAAAAAGGACTTTTTGAACTTGGAATTTCTTTGCACGAGTTAGAAGAGATTGAAGCAGATGCTGGCCTTGGTAACGGTGGACTTGGACGTTTAGCAGCCTGTTTCCTCGATTCACTCGCTTCTTTAAACTTACCAGGACATGGCTGTGGTATTCGTTATAAGCATGGTCTGTTTGATCAAAAAATTGTTGATGGCTATCAAGTAGAATTTCCAGAACAATGGCTTCTTCATGAAAACGTTTGGGAAGTAAGAAGGTATGACCAAGCCGTAGAAGTAAGTTATTTTGGAAACGTTGAACCACTAGAAATTGATGGACGTTTAGAGTTCAGGCATACAAATGCAGAAGTT
Source organism: Bacillus cereus group sp. BfR-BA-01316 (assembly GCF_022664195.1). NCBI lineage: Bacteria > Bacillati > Bacillota > Bacilli > Caryophanales > Bacillaceae > Bacillus > Bacillus cereus group sp. BfR-BA-01316. The sequence goes on along the minus strand of NZ_JAKUGX010000009.1, from coordinate 129,661 downwards.
ATTATGGCAGTACCATATGACGTTCCAGTTGTAGGGTATGAAACAAGTACTGTAAATACGCTTCGGCTTTGGAATGCGGAGCCAGTTCCTTTCCCGCAAAATTGTAAAGATATTTTGAAATATAAGCGTGAAACAGAGGCCGTATCGGAGTTTTTATATCCAGATGATACGCATGATGAGGGGAAAATACTTCGTTTAAAACAACAGTATTTCCTCGTATCAGCAAGTTTGCAAAATATCGTTCGTATGCATAGGGAGAGACACGGTAGTCTTCGTCAGTTACATGAAAAAATCGCGATTCATATAAACGATACACATCCGGTTCTGGCAATTCCAGAACTTATGCGTATTTTATTAGACGAAGAAAAATTGACATGGGAAGAAGCTTGGCACATAACAACGCAGACGATTTCCTATACGAATCATACGACGTTATCAGAAGCGCTTGAGAAATGGCCAATTCACATTTTTAAACCGTTATTACCGAGAATTTATATGATTATTGAAGAAATTAATGAACGTTTCTGTCATGAGCTTTGGGACCGTTATTCGTACGATTGGAAGCGTATTGAGGACATGGCCATTATTGCGCATGACCTTGTGAAAATGGCTCATTTAGCGATTGTTGGTAGCCATAGCGTTAACGGTGTGGCGAAAATTCATACAGAAATTTTAAAGCAGCGTGAAATGCGATTGTTCTATGAATTTTATCCAGATAAATTTAATAATAAAACGAATGGAATCGCTCATAGACGCTGGCTTATGAAAGCAAATCCGCAGCTGACCAATCTCATTTCAGAGGCGATTGGAACAGAGTGGAAGAAAGAACCAATTAAACTGCAAGCATTGCAAACATTCCAACACGATGCTAGTTTCCAAGAGAAGGTTGCAGGAGTAAAACAAGAGCGTAAAGAGATTTTAGCGGAGCGTATTCATAATAAAATGGGGATTACAATTGACCCAAATTCTATTTTTGATGTGCAAGTAAAAAGACTGCATGCTTACAAACGACAATTATTAAATGTTCTTCATATTTTATACTTGTATAACCGTTTAAAAGAGGATAATAGTTTTTCATTTTACCCGCGCACTTTTATTTTTGGAGCGAAAGCATCACCTGGCTATTATTATGCGAAGAAAATTATTAAATTAATAAATGAACTTGCAAGAAAAGTAAATAATGATCCGTACGTAAGTCAATATATGAAAGTTATCTTTCTGGAAAACTACCGAGTTTCTTTAGCGGAAGATATATTCCCAGCAGCGGATGTAAGTGAACAAATTTCAACTGCGAGTAAAGAAGCATCGGGAACAGGTAACATGAAATTCATGATGAATGGTGCAATTACACTCGGAACGCTAGACGGAGCTAATATTGAAATAAAAGACCGGGTCGGTGATGATGCCTGCTTCATTTTTGGCTTAACAGCGGATGAGGTTCTTCATTATTACCAAAATGGTGGATATCGTGCAAGTGACTATTATCACCACAATATGCACATTAAAAAAGTAGTAGATCAGTTAACGAATGGTTTCTTTGCACAGTCGGGAGCTGAATTTGAAGCGATTTATGATTCTCTCGTTATTCAAAATGATGAATACTTCGTTCTTCGAGATTTTAACCCATATGCTGAAAGACAAGAAGCTGTCGGAAGGGCCTATGAAAATAGGACGAAATGGCTAGAAATGTCGATTTTGAACATTGCACAATCTGGGCATTTTGCGAGTGATCGAACAATTTTGCAGTACAGTAATGAAATTTGGGGTATTGGTAATACTGTTAAACTTTTTTAGATGAAAGCCCCTTTTGAAGGGGCTTTTATTTATTCACTTTTAAAGCAGGGATACGCTTGCTTAGAAAAATAAAACGAGCTTAAGGATATTAAGCTCGTTTTACTTATGTTGCTTAAGAAAGGTAAGGCAAGAATGTATATATTATACCTGTTCCGCCATACTCCCCTGTCGCAAAGTATGAAAATGTAAAGAAACCTGTAAACGAAAAAATTATTATAAGAAAAAGTGCAAAGAAAAATTTTAGCATGTAAGGTCCCCTCATCCGAAAGTAATTTCATAGATTATTATAGTATACAAATATTTAATTTCCAATTGTTTACTGGTTAAAAATGAGAGGTCAGACATGTTTTGTATGTTGTAATGGAATGATTATTCGTAATGGATTTTGTATTTTTCGTAAATGTCATGTTGTGATGGACGTGTGCATATTCCCAGTCTTTCTCATTAAAATGGACATTTCTTGGAGGGAGAAGAGGAACGACATCGAATAAATTGACAAAACGAAAGCTACTAGCTACTTGCAGTTTATAATAATTTCGAAAGGCGATATCTCCAACTTTTGGAGAGGCAAAGGTATAAAGACCGTACTGTGCGAAGGCAGTATTTATACGTGCATCTAGTATGTGTAGTGTAGCGAGTGCACCGCCTAAGCTATGGCCTGTTGCAAGAAGTTTCTTATGGGCTGGTAATGACACGAGCATATCCATAATAGAATCCCGGCAAGATTCATAAATTGAAAGAAAGCCGTTATGAACATTTCCGCTATTTAAAGCGTATGGGTATGGTCTTTGGTTGACGAGTGAATCGATAATCCAATCTGTATCTGTTTGTGTGCCCCTAAAAGCTACAATAATCGTATCTTCAGATTCTAATATGAACCCAAACCATTCCATCGTTTGAATCGCTTTTCCTTGAAAGCCTTGTACATATTGGAATCCATCAGGTATTTCAAAAATCCCATTTTGTTTATATTGTTCATACGTTAGATCGCAGCAAGAAGCTAACAATATGGCAGTATCTTTATCAAAGGATAAAGGAGTACGCATCAAGAAAGCCCTCCTTAAGAAAAGGTATAGTTCAATATATGCAGTGAGGGACTTGATTCATTCTTTTTGAAAAAAGGCTTGAACCTACTGTTACGTGAGGGAGTATGATTTTTGTAAACATAGTGTTAGGAGGAGTGTAGGATGAGCAAAAAGGAAGGCTATTCAATTGGTGAGTTTTCAAAGAGAACAGGCACATCAATACGGACACTACAGTATTACGAGGAACAATGAAGTGATGGAATATTATATGATTAAAAATAGTTTATATAGTCCAAAAGAAACAGATAGTTCCCTATGAAGGGGACTATCTGTTTTTAGTGTTTTACTCTTTCCCATCTAAAAGGCGACCAAGTCCGCCTAAAACGCTGCCTTCACCGCTATTTTGAGCTGCTGGGCTTGTAAGACGTGCTGCTAAGCGGCTAAGTGTTAAGGACTGAATCCAAACCGTTCCAGGACCTTCTAACGTTGCGAAGAATAAACCTTCACCGCCAAATAGAGCTGTTTTTACTTTTCCAACGAATTGAATATCGTAGTTAACATCTTTTGTCATTGCAACGAGACAACCTGTATCAATGCGAAGTTTCTCGCCAGGTTTTAATTCGCGCTTATATACAGTTCCGCCTGCATGCATGAAAGCTAGACCATCACCTTCAAGTTTCTGCATGATGAAACCTTCACCACCGAAGAAACCAGTTCCTATTTTTTTAGTAAACTCAATTCCGATAGAAACACCTTTTGCGGCACAAAGAAATGCATCTTTTTGGCAGACTACTTTTCCTTGATATTCTGTTAAATCAACAGGAATAATTTTTCCAGGATAAGGAGCGGCGAATGATACGTGTCGTTTGCCATGACCTGTATTTGTAAATACAGTCATAAACATACTTTCACCTGTAACGAGACGTTTACCTGCGCCCATTAATTTACCGAATAGACCACTAGATGGTCCAGAACCATCACCGAAAATCGTTTCCATTTCGATATGATCTTCCATCATCATCATTGCGCCAGCCTCTGCGATAACGCTTTCTTCTGGATCCAATTCAATTTCAACAAACTGCATATCATCGCCATATAATTTATACTCGATTTCATGTGCTTGCATTTTTCACCTCATCATATGTAGTAATTATATTGTACAGAAATCAAAGGAATTAGAATACTGTAGTTTTGTTAATTTTTGAATAAAAGTAGAATGGAAATTTAAGGTTATACTAGGATTATAAAAAACGATGGGACGAAAGTGTTCTCATTTGACGTTTTTGATATAGCATGATATAGTGAAAACACTATTGAGCTACATAATGTGGTACGGAAATAAAGCACGTTGTATTAAAGGCTGTAAGCTTGTTATACATTCATGTCCTTTATATCCACCTTTTCATGTGGATTCATAGTTTCATTTTTATTTAGGAGGTACATGACATGCAAACAGGTAAAGTAAAATGGTTTAACGGCGAAAAAGGTTTTGGCTTCATCGAAGTTGAAGGCGGAGAAGACGTATTCGTACATTTCTCAGCTATTCAAGGCGACGGCTTCAAAACTTTAGAAGAAGGTCAAGAAGTTTCTTTCGAAATCGTTGATGGAAACCGCGGACCACAAGCAGCTAACGTTACAAAAAACTAATTAGCTAGCGAAAAAAAAGCATTCCGAATTTCGGAATGCTTTTTTTATGCTTTAGAACCAGACTCATCTGAAGATAATTCACCTTTAAAGGTGCGCTCTTCAAAGTCATCAAGCAATTGTTCATATTCTTCATGTTCTTCTGTTGCGAAAACTTGTAGGTTTTTTCCATACATATCTGTTCCAATAAAATTTTCGAAATCCTCTACATACCCAACATTTTCTTCACTATTTACGTACATGCCATTATAGTTTTTTGAATCCTGTCTTTCTAAATCGGATGGTGTTTCTGATGTTCCGTAATTTGCGACGTCTTGCCAAGCATCTTCAGCATCGTACTCTACAGAATGATCTTCGTCGTGCTTGTGAAACGAAGGAGCCAACACTTCTTCTTCAACTGGGCGCGCCTTCATATCTAATTTATTTGTAGTGTGCTGAATACACGTTGTAGCAGTTGGCATTGCTTCTAATCTTTCAAATGGAATTTCCTCACCAGACACTTCGCAAATTCCGTACGTACCCGCTTCAATTTTTTGCAGGGCATGTTTCGTATCTTCTAGCTGTTTATGCCAGAATTCGATGAGTCCGAAATCTTTCTCACGTTCGTACAATTCTGTTGCCATATCACCTGGGTGGTTGTCATAGCTAGATAATTCTCCTACTGAATCACGTTCAGATGCACGGTCTTCATTTTCATGAGTTTGTATCGTTTGTTCAATTTCTTGTTTTTGCTTTTCTAAACTCGATTTAAATTGATTTATTTGTTGTGGAGTTAACATAGTAGTCCACCTTCCTACAATTCAGTTTCTTTACATAGTATGAGCGTTGAGAGTAGGAATTATGAGATGAATTTCAGCCGGGAAGTCGGTATATTCGGTATATGAAAAAAGGAGCCGCATAAGCAGCTCCTTTCTATAGGAAGTATCCAAGCAATAATCCGATTCCCATTAGGAAACCGAAAATTGTATTTGTTTTTGCTGTTGAAATCATCGCAGGTACCATTTCCATTGGAATACTTTTGCCGATAAAGCCTTTCGTCGCTTTAAATGCTTTCGGTGCACTTAAGAATACGATAAGCATCCATGGTGATACGATGTTAACGATGATTAAAGCGATTGTCCAAATGTAGGCAACGATAAACATAGAAGCAAGTACACCAACGGCTCTTTCGCGTCCAACGAGAATCGCTAACGTTTTACGACCATTTTCTTTATCACCATCTAAATCACGAATATTGTTAGATAGTAAAATTGCACCAATTAAAATGGAGCTTGGAATAGATAATAAAATCACTTCTGATGTTACTGCCCCTGTTTGGATAAAGAATGAAATACCAATAATAATGACACCCATAAATAATCCTGCTGTTAGCTCTCCAAATGGTGTGTACGCAATTGGAATGGGGCCGCCGGTGTAAAGGTAAGCAACGGCCATACAAACAAGACCGATTGCAGCAAGCCACCAGCTAGAGTTCATACAAATATAAACACCTAATAGCGTTGCGATACCTAAAAATCCGAATGCTAAGTTAAGCACGGTTTTTGGTTTAATGCCATCGCGGACGATAGCACCGCCGATTCCAACCGAACCTTCATGATCGAGTCCTCTTTTATAATCAAAATATTCATTAAACATGTTCGTTGCTGCTTGAATGAGAAGGCAAGCAAGAAGCATCATAAAGAAAAGAGGAAGATGTATTTGATTTATACCTCCGACCTGCATTGCAAAAGCTGTTCCGATGAAAACAGGAACGAAAGCTGCTGTTAATGTATGGGGACGTAATAAACTCCACCAAATGCGCCAGCCTGTTTGCTTACTTGGCTTTTGCGCCGTAGGAGAGGAATTCGTTTCGACGTTCATTTCCATGTTGAATCCTCCTTGGTCACATATTGTACACAATTAAGTGTAGAAAAAGCATCATTTAGTGTCAACGTTTATTTTCTAGGAAGAGAAGGTGAATTTCTCAGAAATGCTAAACGTTGACAGGCCTTTCCTTTGAGGTGTATCTTAAAATCAAGCGTAATTATGACTATTTTTCGCCCATAGGGGGGAGACAATTGTGATTCAAACGAAACAAAAAGGCTTACAAGAAGTTCTTGTTACAGCTATTAAGCGTGTGACTGATGAAAAAACATTAGTTAGTTTTGTAAAACAAATAGATTGGGTGGATCCACTTCTGTTTTATGCAGCAGGAAAAAGGATCGCATTCGAAAATAGATGTTATTTTGCAGACCCAGCTCAGCATGTAATATTTGCTGGAATCGGCTCTGTTTTCACTATAGCAAATTCTTCTCACAAACGCTTTCAAACTGCTCGTGACGAGTGGGATAAAGTAAAAGAAAAAGCATTTGTACAAAGAGAAGGATACGAATTTGGAACAGGTCCTCTTTTATTTGGTGGATTTTCATTTGATCAAGAAAAAGAAAAAACGAATCTTTGGAAAGAATTTGATGATACCACATTTTCACTACCAGCATTTTTATTAACTGTAAAAAATGAAAAAGTGTGGTTAACGATTAATAAGTTCGTTTCAGCTGAAGATTGTGCAGAAACTCTTTATAACGAAATTATTTCTGTAGAAGAGAGAATTTTACAAGAGAGTAAATGTGAACTAGAAGGATCAAAATTAACAGTTACTTCTAAAGTAGAAGTTGATCCGAATGGCTGGATGAATGCGATTGGAAAAGTGCAAGATGAAATGAAGCAAGGGAACGTGCAGAAGGTTGTATTAGCAAGGGAGCTAAAATTAACGATGGATCAACATATTGATTCCGTTCTTGTTTTAGAAGCGCTTCGCATTGGGCAACCGGATTGTTACGTATTTTCTTTTGATTATAAAGGAGCATGCTTCTTAGGGGCGACACCTGAGCGATTGATTCGAAAAGAAGGCGAGAAGTTCACATCGATGTGCCTTGCTGGTTCAATTGGTCATGGCAATTCTATAGAAGAAAGTAAACAAAATGGTGAGACGCTTCTTCATGATGAAAAGAATTTGGCTGAACACGGTTATGTAGTTAACATGATTCGAGGTGTGCTAAGTGAGCATTGCGAATCTGTTAATATTCCGGAGAGCCCAGGCTTATTAACGACGAAAAATTTAATCCATTTATATACGCCAGTAGAAGCAAAAGGTGATGCAAGTCTTTTAACGATGGTAGAAGAATTACATCCAACACCAGCTCTTGGTGGTACACCTCGTCATGAGGCGTTGAAATTAATCCGTGATGTAGAGCTTTTAGATAGAGGATTATATGGCGCACCAATTGGCTTTATAGATGATGAAGGAAATGGTGAATTTGCGGTTGCACTTCGCTGCGGATTATTAAATGGCGAGAAAGCATCCTTATTTGCCGGCTGTGGTATCGTAATTGATTCAGTAGCTCAGCTTGAATATGAAGAAACAAGTTTGAAGTTTAGACCGATGCTTGGTGCTTTGGAGGAATTAATGAAATGAACAAACATATAGAAGCATTATCATATTATTTAGGCGCGTTCGTAGACGAACTGACGCGTCTAAATGTATGTGATGTTGTCATTAGTCCTGGCTCACGGTCAACGCCGATTGCCTTACTAATGGAACAACATGAAGGAATGAAAACATATTTACATGTAGACGAAAGATCAGCAGGATTTTTTGCGCTCGGTATTGCGAAAGCAAAAAAACGTCCTGTTGCGCTATTATGTACGTCAGGGACGGCAGCAGCGAACTATTATCCAGCTGTATGTGAAGCGTTTCATTCACGAGTGCCGCTCATCGTATTAACAGCGGATAGACCGCATGAATTAAGAGATGTGGGTGCACCACAGGCGATGAATCAATTTAATTTATACGGTACTTTTGTGAAGCAATTTACAGAGATGGCACTTCCTGAAGCGAGTGAAGCAATGTATCATTACGCTCGAATGACAACGCAGCGTACGATAGCAAGTGCCTGTTTAGCGCCGCAAGGACCTGTTCATCTTAATTTTCCAGTTCGCGAGCCGCTTATACCGGATTTCTCATTAGAAAGTTTATGGGATAAAGGGCGTGGTGAATATACAGGAGTAGTTCAGCAAGGGAACGTGACGATGCCGAGTGAATATGTAGATTCTCTTGTAGGGCGCCTTTCACATATGGAAAAGGGGCTTATTATTTGTGGAGACGGCAGTCATCCAGAAATCATAGAAGTTGTTATGAAAGTAGCTGAGAAAACAGGGTATCCAATTTTAGCAGATCCACTTTCTAACCTCCGTAGTGGTAATCATGATAAAACGATGGTTATAGATTGTTACGATACATTTTTACGAAATGAATTGTTAAAAGAAACGTGGAAGCCGAATGTTTTAATTCGTTTCGGCGGAATGCCTGTCTCTAAAGCATTAACGCAGTTCATCAAAAAACAAACGAAAGCTGTTCATATCGTTGTTGATGAATCTGGACAATGGAGAGATCCAGCTCTAGTTGCGACAGAAGTTGTACAAGCTAGTGACATTGAATTTTGCAGAGCATTATTAGAGAAAATGCCAGTTATGAAAAAGAATGATTGGTTTGGAATGTGGAAACATATAAACGAGAAAACGAGAGAAACACTTCGTGAGATGGAAACATATGAAACGGCATTTGAAGGAAAAGTAATTACGGATATTGTACGTGTATTACCAGAAGGGGCAACGTTATTTGCGAGTAATAGTATGCCAATTCGCGATACCGATTCATTTTTCTTCACATCGGATAAAAACATTCAAGTAATGGCGAACCGCGGTGTAAATGGTATTGATGGAATCATTTCAACAGCTTTAGGAGCGAGTATTATTTGTGATCCGCTCGTATTAGTAATCGGTGATTTATCATTTTATCACGATTTAAACGGATTATTAGCTGCAAAATTACATGAATTAAATATAACGATTGTTGTTGTGAATAATGATGGTGGAGGTATTTTCTCATTCTTACCACAATATGAGAAAAAGGAACATTTCGAATCATTATTTGGAACACCAATTGGGCTTGATTACGAGCATGTTGTCAAAATGTATGGTGGTTCATTTAGCCGTGTGAATGGATGGGAAAACTTCCGAGAAGAAGTACAAACTGGAACGAAAACGAATGGATTACACGTTGTGGAAATTTGTACGAATCGCGAAGAAAACTTGAAATTACATCGTGAACTATGGGCAAAAACAATGGATGTTATTACTACATCATTGCAAGGTGAATCAAAATGAGAGTAACATTGCAAGATGTATCGTATGAATATGAAGTAGCCGGAAGCGGGGAACCACTTCTACTTCTTCATGGTTTTACGGGAAGCATGGAAACGTGGCGTCCCTTTATTCCTTCTTGGAGCGAGCAGTTTCAAGTCATTCTAGTAGACATTGTTGGACACGGGAAAACGGAAAGTCCTGAAGATGTGACGCATTATGATATTCAAAATGTGGCGCTGCAAATGAAAGAACTACTGGATCATCTTCATATTGAAAATGCACATGTACTTGGCTATTCAATGGGGGGGAGACTTGCGATTACGATGGCATGCTTATATCCAGAATATGTGCGTTCGCTTCTTTTAGAAAACTGTACAGCTGGACTTGAGAGTGAGGAAGAGCGAAAAGAACGCAGGGAAAAAGATGAACGACTTGCCGATAAGATTGAGCAAGAAGGTATCCGAATTTTTGTATCAATGTGGGAAAATATTCCGCTATTTGAAACGCAAAAACGTTTAGCGCAAAACGTAAAAGAAGCGGTGCGAAGAGAACGACTTGCTAATAATCCAAAAGGACTTGCAAATAGTCTTCGCGGCATGGGAACAGGGGCTCAGCCTTCATGGTGGAAAGATCTGCAAAACCTAAAAATGCCTGTCCTTTTACTGAATGGAGAAAGCGATGAAAAGTTCTTTCGCCTATTAAAAAACATAGAAAAATGCATCCCACACGCGAATTTTGTCAAAATTGATGGTGCTGGCCATGCAATTCATGTGGAACAACCGGAAAAGTTTGATACAATAGTAAAGGGATTTCTAAAAACTATGCAGTGATGCTTTTTTCCTTGTGAAGGAAGTTGAGCTTATAGAGAAATTAATGAGAGATCATTAAGAGTATAAAAAGGAGGTAATAGTAATGACTATTGAATGGGTAAAAGAAGGAAATTACGAAGATATTATTTATTCAACATACAATGGCATCGCAAAGATTTCGATTAACCGTCCTGAAGTACATAACGCATTCCGTCCTAAAACGGTAATGGAGTTAATCAATGCTTTTGCGCACGCTCGTGATGATGCAAATGTTGGCGTTATCATTTTAACAGGTGAAGGTGGACGTGCATTCTGTTCTGGCGGCGACCAAAAAGTTCGCGGTCATGGTGGATATGTAGGCGACGACCAAATCCCACGTTTAAACGTATTAGACTTACAACGTCTAATTCGCGCAATCCCTAAACCAGTTATCGCAATGGTAGCAGGTTATGCAATCGGTGGTGGACACGTACTTCATATCGTATGTGACTTAACAATCGCTGCAGACAACGCTGTATTCGGACAAACAGGTCCTAAAGTAGGAAGCTTTGACGGCGGATATGGAGCTGGTTATTTAGCTCGTATGGTAGGCCATAAGAAAGCTCGTGAAATTTGGTACCTATGCCGTCAATATAGTGCACAAGAAGCGCTTGATATGGGCTTAGTAAACACAGTTGTACCATTAGAAGAGCTTGAAGCAGAAACAGTACAATGGGCACAAGAAATTTTAGCAAACAGCCCAATGGCACTTCGTTTCCTAAAAGCTGCATTCAACGCAGACACAGACGGTTTAGCTGGTATTCAACAACTAGCTGGAGACGCAACGTTATTGTACTACACAACTGACGAAGCAAAAGAAGGCCGCGACGCGTTCAAAGAAAAACGCAGTCCCGACTTCGGTCAATTCCCTCGTTTCCCTTGATCAAAAGCGGAAGCGGCTCGTTTAGAATGTGAGGGGGATGGAGCTTCTGACAAAGAGGCGCTTTTTGCCTCGTAGGAAGAAGCGAAGCCACCGAACATTCTAGCCGCTGTAGCTGGATGAGATCAAAAGCGAAAGCGGCTCGTTCAGAACAAGAGGGCGTTGGAACTCCTGACGAAGAGGCGCTTTTTGCCTCGCAGGAAGGCGTGAAACGACCGACTGTTCTAGCCGCTGTAGCTGGATGAAACCAAAAGCGGAAGCATCTCGCACAGAATGTGAGACGCAACCGAAGATCAAACCAGAAACAAAACAACTAAGAGACTTGATTTCATATCAAGTCTCTTTCTTTCATGAAAGGAGAATGGATGATGGAGACGATGCCTAATTGGTTAATGCAACGTGCATTTTTAACACCTGATCGCACTGCAATTGAAATAGAGGACGAGAAGATTACTTTCGTGCAGTTACATGAAAAAGTAGTATCTGTTTGTGAACACCTTTCGCATGTAGGAGTGAAGCGGGCGCAAAAGGTGGCTGTTCTGATGAAAAATGGTATGGAGATGATTACAGTTATTCACGCCTTATCTTACGTAGGGGCAGTAGCTGTGCTTTTAAATATGCGTCTTTCAAGAGAAGAGCTACTTTGGCAAATGGATGATGCTGAAGTTGTTTGTTTAGTGACGGATCAAGAGTTTGAGACGAAAAATGTTCCGGTATATTCATTTGCTGAAGTGATGCAAGGACCGAAGGCGGAAGCATCTATACAAGAAGAATTCTCTTTAGAAGAAGCGATGACAATTATTTATACGTCAGGGACGACAGGGAAACCGAAAGGCGTTATTTTAACGTACGGTAATCACTGGGCAAGCGCAGTTGGTTCCGCGCTTAATTTAGGACTTCGCGAAGATGATTGTTGGTTAGCCTGTATGCCAATGTTCCATGTTGGTGGGTTATCTCTTTTAATGAAAAATATTATGTATGGTATGCGCATTTTACTCGTTCCAAAGTATGATGCTGATTTTATTCATAAAGCACTTCAAACGAGGGGCGTTACGATTATTTCTGTCGTTTCTAAAATGCTAACAGATTTATTAGAACGACTTGGAGCGGAAACATATCCAACTACTTTACGATGCATGTTACTTGGGGGAGGACCAGCACCGAAACCGTTATTAGAAACGTGTGTAGAAAAAGGAATTCCTGTTTATCAAACGTACGGTATGACAGAAACGTCTTCGCAAATTTGTACGTTATCAGCAGATTATATGTTAACGAAAGTAGGATCAGCTGGAAAACCACTATTTCAGTGTCAGCTACGTATTGAAAACGATGGTGTAGTTGTGCCGCCCCGTGCTGAAGGAGAAATTGTTGTAAAAGGACCGAACGTAACAGGTGGCTATTTTAATCGTGAAGATGCGACGCGAGAGACAATTCAAAATGGCTGGCTTCATACGGGTGACCTCGGTTATTTAGATGAAGAAGGATTTTTATACGTGTTAGATCGCCGCAGTGATTTAATTATTTCTGGCGGGGAAAATATATATCCAGCTCAAATTGAAGAAGTATTACTTTCTCATCAGGCGGTAGTGGAAGCGGGTGTTGTCGGTATGAAGGATGAAAGTTGGGGACAAGTACCAGCTGCTTTTGTTGTAAAAAGTGGAGAGGTAACAGAAGAAGAAATTCTTCGTTTTTGCGAAGAGAAATTAGCGAAATATAAAGTGCCGAAGAAAGTATGTTTCTTAGAGGAATTACCACGAAATGCTTCAAAGAAATTGTTAAGACGAGAGTTAAGACAATTAGTGGAGGAGATGTAGGTGGAAATAAAAAAAGCGACACTTTATATAACGGAAATGCCACTTGTCATTCCGTTTGCCGCAAGCTACGGGACTTACGAAAAACGTGAAAGTATCGTCATTGAATTAGAAGACACGGATGGATACATTGGTTTTGGTGAAGTCGTTGCATTTTCCGAGCCTTGGTATACGGAAGAAACGGTGAAGACAGCGCTACATGTACTTCAGGATTTTTTATTACCAGATTTATTGAAAGCTGAAATCCCTCATCCGAATGAAGTACCGTCTTTGTTCAAACATATAAAGAGAAACCGAATGGCAAAGGCCGGAATTGAAGGTGCCGTTTGGGATTTATATGCGAAGCGTCAAAAGAGGTCATTAGCGACATTACTTGGCGGAACGAAGTCTGAAATTGAAGTCGGCGTTGTGATTGGGATCAATACGATTCAGACGATGCTTAAACAAATCGAGAAGTACGCGGAAGAAGGATACGAGCGTTTTAAAGTGAAAATAAAGCCAGAGCATGATTACGAATTGCTGAAAGAAATTCGAAAAGAGTTTCCGAATATACCATTAATGGCTGATGCAAATTCAGCTTACACATTAGCGGATACAGAGAAATTGAAACGACTAGATGAATTCCAATTGATGATGATTGAACAACCATTAGCGGATTATGATTTTCTTGATCATGCACAGTTGCAAAAGAAAATCGAAACACCGATTTGTCTAGATGAAAGTATCCATAGTTTAGAAGACGCGCGTGTTGCCATTACGCTTGGCAGTTGCCGCATCGTTAATATTAAACCAGGGCGAGTGGGCGGATTAACAGAATCCATTCAAATCCATAATTATTGTATGGAGTATAACATACCAGTTTGGTGCGGCGGTATGGTGGAGATGGGGATTTCGCGAGCGCAAAATGTTGCTCTCGCTTCGCTGCCGAACTTTACGATTCCAGGAGATATATCTGCTTCTAGTAGACATTGGGAGAAGGATATTATTTCACCGGAAGTGACGCTAGAGGGCGGGAAAGTGATTGTACCGCAAAGTATTGAACGTGAGTATGAAGTTGACCGCGGAAGATTGGAAGAAATAACGAAGCAGCGGATTGTGTTTGAAAGATGAAATAACAAAGGTTACTCTTATGAGTAGCCTTTTCTTATTGTACAAATTGGATAGACTAGTTTACAATCGAGCGTATGAAAACGGAATGAAGTAGGGGGATTAAAATGAAGCATATTTCAATTTTAATAGCTGATGATGAGGCGGAAATTGCTGATTTAATTGCGATACATTTAGAAAAAGAAGGTTACCACGTCGTTAAAGCAGTTGATGGAGAAGAGGCAGTTCATGTTATTGAAACTCAGCCAATCGATTTAGTGGTTTTAGATATTATGATGCCGAAAATGGATGGTTATGAAGTGACGCGCCAAATTCGCGCCAAGCATCATATGCCGATTATTTTCTTAAGTGCGAAAACATCTGATTTTGATAAAGTAACAGGTCTTGTGCTTGGTGCGGATGATTATATGACGAAGCCTTTCACACCGATTGAATTAGTCGCGCGTGTAAATGCACAATTACGCCGTTTTCTTACGTTAAATCAACCGAAAGTAGTGGAGAATAAATCTGCTTTAGAAGTAGGTGGAGTTGTTATTGATCCTGAACAAAGAACGGTAAATGTGTACGGAGAGCCAATTGAGTTAACACCGAAAGAATTTGATATTTTATATTTATTAGCAAGTCATCCGAAGAAAGTGTACAGTGTGGAAAATATTTTTCAGCAAGTATGGGCTGAAGGGTATTACGAAAGTGGAAATACAGTTATGGTACATATCCGTACTTTGCGTAAAAAACTTGGAGAAGATAAAAGAAAGAATAAGTTAATAAAAACAGTGTGGGGAGTAGGTTATACTTTCAATGGCTAAAAAGATGAGAAGCTTTCGCTCGAAGATGGTTATGCTATTTGCGTTAAGTATGATATTAGCTGGTGGCGTAACGTATATGATTTATGAAGGATTACGGCTTTACTATAAATCAGTAGTCCGTTATGAGGATCCTTTAGCTCAATTTCGTTCAATGGTAAGACAAATTGGGGACATTAATTTCTTTTTAATTATATTTATTCCTCTGTCCATTATGTTTTTCTTCTTCCTTACTAGACCGTATTTAAAATATTTTGATGAGATTTCTAATGGGATTCATCATCTTGCGAACGGAGATTTTACAAATCAAGTTCGGGTTTTATCAAATGATGAGTTTGGATATATCGCCCGCGAAATGAATGTAGCGAGTGAGAAATTAAAAGAAGCAGTTGAACGAGGAGATTTTGCGGAAAGTAGTAAGGATCAGCTCATTGTTAACTTAGCTCACGATTTAAGAACGCCATTAACATCTGTTTTAGGTTATTTAGATTTAATTCTTAAAGATGAAAATTTGACGAAGGAACAAATCAAACATTTTTCCACAATTGCTTTTACGAAATCCGAAAGACTGGAAAGTTTAATTGATGAATTATTTGAAATAACGAGAATGAATTATGGCATGTTGCAAATTGAAAAAAGACCAATTGATATAAGTGAATTACTTATACAGTTAGATGAAGAGTTATATCCGTTATTAGAAAAAAAGGATTTAGAAGCGAGATTGAATATTGCTCCTCATTTACCTATTAATGGTGATGGAAAATTATTAGCACGAGTATTTGAAAATCTTTTAACGAATGCAATTCGCTATGGGTATGATGGAAAGTTTGTTGATGTGAACGGATATATTGATCTTGAAGAGGTAGTTGTACAAATTATAAATTACGGAGATAGCATTCCAGAAGAAGATTTACCGTATCTTTTTGATATGTTTTATACAGGTGATAAAGCAAGATCGGAGCAGCAGGGCGGAACAGGTCTTGGACTATTTATCGCTAAAAATATTGTCGAGCAGCATAATGGGACAATCACTGCTGAAAGTAATGTAATTCGAACTGTATTTGAAGTGAGATTACCGAAAGAAGAGACTGCGGAAATTTAATAAAAATTTAAACTTTACCCCACTTTTTATTTTAATAGTTTTTTCTATTCTATACGTAAGTTACGTTAAGGAGGAACTAGAAATGAAAAAGTGGGTATTTATTTCTCTTTTTATATTATGTACAGTCTGTGTAGGCTTTTATATATCACCATTATTTCAAAAGGATATCGATGTTAAAATTGCAGAAAAAGCTAATAAGGTAAAATCGGCGAATATTGAAAAGATAGAGGTTACAAAAGAAGAGATTTATAAGGGAAATCTATTATTAGTTAACAAAGATTACCCAGTAAAAAAAGATAGTATTAGGTCTGATATTATAAATGTAAATCACAATAGTGAATTAGTAAGAGGTTATGTGATATTCGATAGAAATCTGCGTTTATCAAAGGAAGTTGTGAAAAAGTTTTTAAACGTTGTTGATGCAGCTGGAAAAGAAAGTGTTAATCATTTTTTGATTAGTAGTGGCTATCGAGATTTCCAAGAGCAAAGACAGCTATATGAAAAAATGGGATCCGATTATGCACTTCCACCAGGATATAGTGAGCATAATTTAGGATTATCGCTGGACGTTGGATCAACTCAAAAGAAAATGGAGAAAGCTCCTGAAGGAAAATGGATTGAAGATAACGTATGGAAATACGGATTTGTTTTACGTTATCCGAAAAATAAAAGTAACATTACGGGCATTCAATATGAGCCGTGGCATATACGTTATGTCGGCCTACCTCATAGCGCAATTATGCAAAAAAAGAAAATTACATTAGAGGAATATTTGGACTTCTTAAAAGAGGAAAAAGAAATTTCGACTGATGTTGAAGGGAAGAAATACACGGTTTCTTATTATAAAGTTTCAAATCGCATGAGCGTAAATATTCCGGTGAATAAGCAGTATGAGATTTCGGGGAATAATATGGACGGGGTTATTGTGACGGTTCAAGAATAGATGTTCCTTTGAAATAAAGTGAAACTTTAATCAGTGGGGGTTTTGTCCATCCCCCACTGATTATTAGCCTTCACCAATCGGGCTTTTACGGGCAGCCCGACTCCCACCTCGCATTCGCCGAATTTTGAGGTGGGAGTCTTACTACCCGCAAATAGCGGGATAAAGTTTGATTTTCCCATAATAGGAGAATCAAAATAGAGGAACAGGTACAATTCTTAATAATAGAAAAAGCAATCTTCATAGGAAGAAGATTGTAATTAAAATATTCTCAACGGCTTTCATTCAGAGTGAAAAAAATTGGAGCCTCATCAACATTCTTCAGCCATATATACTCTTGACCATTTAAACCATTCTTCACCCAAACATCACCTTTATATACATTTGTCTTCTTGCGAAACCAAGTAAGATAAGATTCAACAACTTGAGGATCTTCATCAAGTTCATTCTTTTTGGGGAACGAGATTTGTCTTTGTTCTTTTGTTTTTATATTGATAATATAAAGCGTTGTGACCATCGTCGGAACAGGACCTTCCTTCCATTCCTTGTTCTCTTTTGCACGAGCCACAATCACTTTGTCTGGTGAGAACCATTCCAAATCAAGGTCTACATAACCTACAGGTGTGTATTCCTTTTGTTGCGTTAATGTTATTATGTCTGCAACTGTGAATTTTTTGTTTTCTACAAAAAATCTTCCTTCTCCTGAAATATAGGCCAGTTGATTGGCTGATGGAGCCCACTTCATCCAGTCTTTGAACCCTAGCATTTTACCAATCGCTTGAAAGTGCTCTCCTTTTGATGAGATTGCACATAACGTATTGCTATCCATTGACAAGGAAGCGGTAGGGGTGGCTAAAAAACTAATCCACTTTCCATCAGAACTCCACTTAAAATAGTTAGCATTAATCGAAAATAAATCATTTTCATTTGTTTGAATCGTATAAAAAGGTTTCACTTTATTTGTAGCAAGACTTGCATCTACTGGAATTCTATAAAGTGGGATTGGTCCCCATCCAGTAGGACGCAAGCAGGATTGTGAGGAAACGATAAATTCCTTCCCATTCGGGAACCATTCGAAATCACTAACCCCAAGTGATACATTTTCAAAACCTTGCGGGCGACCATTCTTTGTTTTTGTAATGTTTAATAAACCTTGATCGGTGTAGGCTAATTGATTTTTGTTTGGTGACCACTTAAAGTCAGATGTTACGACCCTCACATAAGGCTGATAGCTTATTTTCTCCTTAGTATCATAAATGAATAGATTAGATTTTTCCGCCTGTTCATCACTATCAATATAACCAATAAACCTACCATCATAAGACCATTTCGGAGAATACACATATTGATTCTTTGTGATTTGTATTTCTTGATTACCCTTTTTAATCCATAGCCGTGAGTGGTGGGGTCTCTGCGCTAACCATCGTTGATAAATGAAAACTGATTAAGATTATAAATAATAAAATCCGAAATCCCAAGAACATCCCTCCTACATATAGGCTGTCCGGATATTTAATGAAAATTCTCCAAGATGCTCATTTCAATTTATAATATTCTAAGTGTTCTTCCACAAAATTGTCCTTTAGTGGAACGACTTTATTTCAAATTCACATTAGAGGAGGAAGTAACGTACAATTAAACATTATAACGTTATATTTACTTCTCCCTTTTTTTGTGTTACGCTAAACGTGTAAAAGAGATATAAAATGAAACTTTAATGTAAGCGTATTCTTATGGCTTCTTATAGAAAAGGGTGGAAATACAATGACAGAACGATTCGTGCTACGTAATGTGAAGCGTGTGAACGGGGAAGAGGTTGACATTGTAGTTGAAAATAATAAAATCGCTGAGGTGACGAAAGCTGGTGCTGGCGTGGGTGGAGAGGTTCTTGATTACTCAGGTACTTACGTATCGAGTGGCTGGATTGATTTGCACGTTCATGCTTTTCCAGAGTTTGATCCGTATGGCGATGAGGTGGATGAAATTGGCGTTAAGCAAGGGGTAACGACAATTGTTGATGCGGGTAGCTGCGGGGCTGATCGTATTACAGATTTAGTATTAAGTAGAGAGCAGGCAAAAACGAATTTATTTGCCTTTTTAAATATTTCTCGCATCGGTTTGAAACGAATTGATGAATTATCCAATATGGAATGGATAGATAAAGAGAAAGTGATAGAAGCAGTAGAAAAGTATAAAGATGTAATCGTTGGATTAAAAGCGAGAATGAGTAAAAGTGTCGTTTGTGATAGTGGAATTGAACCGCTTCATGTTGCACGCTCTTTATCTCGCGAAACATCATTACCGATTATGGTACATATCGGATCAGCACCTCCGCGTATAGAGGAAGTTGTACCACTTTTAGAAAAAGGTGATGTGATTACACATTACTTAAACGGGAAAGAAAATAATTTATTTGATGAAGAAGGAAAACCGCTACCTGTATTACTAGATGCAGTGAAACGCGGTGTGCATTTAGATGTTGGTCACGGTAATGCTAGTTTTTCTTTTAAAGTAGCAGAGGCAGCGAAGCGTCACGGCATTGCCTTTAATACAATTAGTACAGATATTTACCGGAAGAATCGTATACATGGTCCAGTTTACAGTATGGCTAACGTTCTTTCGAAATTCCTTTACTTAGGTTACACACTTGAAGAAGTGATTGATGCGGTTACGAAAAATGCAGCAGAATGGATAAAAAAACCAGAGCTTGGCCGCATTCAAGAAGGGGATATTGCAAACTTAACTTTGTTTACGGTTAAAGATGAACCGATTACGTTAATTGATTCAGAAGGGGATCAGCGCATTGCTGAAAGAAGAATTGATACGAAAGGGATTGTAATTAATGGGTCATTCATTGAATGCTAAGTACGGATTAAAAAGAGTTATTAATGCGAGCGGTAGAATGAGTATTTTAGGTGTATCGGCTCCTACAGATACAGTCATGGATGCGATGAAGCATGGTGGACAAAATTATGTGGAAATTGCCGATTTAGTAGATAAAGCGGGGGACCATATTGCGAGAATTCTAGATTCAGAGGCGGCAGTTGTTGTGAATTCAGCATCGAGCGGAATTGCGCTTTCTATCGCAGCACTTGTGACAGAAGGAAATCGCCGCAAAAGTGAAAGACTTCATCAAGAAGTCATCGCGAAAAATGAAGTGATTATGTTAAAAGGTCATAACGTTCAATACGGTGCTCCTGTTGAAACGATGATTTATTTAGGCGGAGGTAAGCTCGTTGAAGTAGGTTACGCAAATGAAGGGAAAGCAGAACATATTGAAGATGCGATTGGTGAAAATACAGCTGCGATTCTTTATGTAAAATCACATCATGCAGTGCAAAAAAATATGATTTCTGTTGAAGAAGCATGGGAAGTAGCGCAGCGAAATAATGTGCCACTTATCGTCGATGCGGCAGCTGAAGAAGATATTCAAAAATATGTGAAGTATTCAGACCTTGCAATTTATAGCGGTTCAAAGGCAATTGAAGGACCTACTTCTGGTATCGTTGGCGGTAAACGAAAATATATTGAATGGCTGAAAGTGCAATTACATTGCATCGGAAGAAGTATGAAAGTTGGGAAAGAGACGACTTTTGGCTTACTTCAAGCGCTTGATGAATACGGAGTAAAAGAAGATAAGAGCCAGCAAGAAAAAGAGTTGTTACAAGTACTTATGCCGCTGAAGGAATTAAACGGTGTAAATGTAACGATCGTTCAAGATGAAGCAGGAAGAGCGATCTTTAGAGCACGTATTCAAATTAACGAGAAAGAGTTAAATAAAACAGCAAAAGATGTTGTGACCGCGTTACGCGAAGGGGACATCGCAATTTACACACGTGATTATGGAGTAAGACAAGGATTCTTTGATATTGATCCACGTCCACTTCAAGGTGATGATATACATGTTATTGAAGAAAAAATGAGAGAAATTGTAGGGGGAAACTAAAATGACAAACATTCAAAAACGTTTTTATAAAGGCCGCGTAGCATTAAATGTATTAGCGAACAATATCGAGAATGCGAAAGACATTTTCGAAGCAGCAGAAGGTTATGTAGTAGTCGGTGTGTTATCAAAAGATTATCCGACAGTAGAAGAAGCAGTTACAGCGATGAAAGCATACGGAAAAGAAATTGATGACGCTGTATCAATCGGACTAGGTGCTGGAGATAATCGTCAAGCGGCGGTTGTAGCTGAAATTGCGAAGCATTATCCTGGTAGTCATATTAACCAAGTGTTCCCTTCAGTTGGAGCAACGCGCGCAAATCTTGGCGGGAAAGATAGCTGGATTAATAGTTTAGTATCCCCTACAGGAAAAGTAGGTTACGTAAATATTTCTACTGGCCCAATTAGTGCGGCTGGGGAAGAACAAGCAATCGTTCCAATTAAAACAGCGATCGCACTTGTACGTGATATGGGCGGAAATTCATTGAAATACTTCCCGATGAAAGGTTTAGCTCATGAAGAAGAGTATCGCGTGGTTGCGAAAGCTTGTGCTGAAGAAGGATTCGCACTAGAGCCAACAGGCGGAATTGATAAAGAGAACTTTGAAACAATTGTACGTATTGCGTTAGAGGCAAATGTAGAACAAGTTATCCCGCACGTATACTCTTCTATTATTGATAAAGAAACTGGTAATACGAAAGTAGAAGATGTTCGTGAATTATTAGCAGTAGTGAAGAACTTAGTTGATCAATATGCGTAAGAAAATTGCAGCGTTCGGCGAAGTAATGATGCGCCTGCAAGTGCCGGGATATGAATTGCTATCGCAAGCAAACACATTAAATTACTCATTTTCTAGTACAGGTGTGAATGTTGCAGCAGCACTTTCACATCTAGGGCATGAAGGATTTCTTATTTCAACTTTACCGGAAAATTCAGTTGGAGATGCTGCGGTACCGCATATTCAAAAATTAGGCATTCAGGCACCGTTTATTTCAAGAGGCGGTAAATATGTTGGCATGTACTTTTTAGAAAATGGATTTGGGGCACGTGCAAGCCGCGTTACATATTCGAATCGACTAGAAAGTAGTTTCAATACGGCATCTGAAGAGATGTATCAATTTGAAGAAATCGCAAAGGAAATTGATATCGTTCATTTTTGCGGTATTACACTTGCGATGAATGATACTGTTCGTCATCATATGAAATCTTTAGCGAAAGCGGTAAAGGAAAACGGAGGTACTGTTGTTTTTGATTGCAACTATCGTCCATCGCTTTGGGGAGAAGAGGGGTATGAACAGGCGAAACCGCATTATGAAGAAATGCTGGGGCTAGCCGATATTGTAATGATGAATGAAAAAGATGCGATGTTTGTTCTTGGAATGAAAACAGAAGAGACTGAGCGGGAAGCACAGCTTGTCGATCTTATTCCAAAAGTCGCTGAAATATATAATATTGCTACAATTGCTGGTACACATCGTTCTATTAACGGTGATAATACACATTCGCTTCGCGGATTCATATGTAAAGATGGAACGTTCACTTTTGCAAAAACACTTACGTTTTCTGTATATGATAGAATAGGTGCTGGAGATGCTTATACGAGCGGAATTATTCATGGCGAGATAGAAGAGTTTGCACCAGAGAAAGCTGTTTCATTTGCGTCAGCAGCTGGAATGCTTGCGCATACAATCGTCGGTGATACGCCAATGTCATCAGAGAAAGATATACTTCGGGCAATGAAGGCATCAGTAGGTGATGTAGAAAGGTAGAGGGTGTAACGGTGAACGTAACGAGAAAAAGAGGTCCATTATATTTACAAATTAAAAATATTATTCGTGATCGAATATTACATGGTGTTTATGCCATTCATACAAATATTCCTTCTGAACCACAATTAGAAGAAGAGTTCAAAGTGAGTAAAATTACAGTGCGAAACGCAATTAAAGAACTCGTTCAAGAAGGATATTTAGAAAAGAAAAGTGGTAAAGGAACGAGGGTCATCCGTAATACTTCTGCCACAAAGCTTTCAAAAGGGAAGAAATTTACAGAAGTGTTAGTGGAAGAAGGATATAAAGTACAAAAGAAATTGTTAAAGGCAGAAGTAGTTCATAATGAAGAAGGAACAGTGCCATTTCGATTATTCGGTAAAGAGAGTTTTCGTATTGAGCGTCTATATGCTTTAAATGATACTCCGTACATTCATTATACGCACTATTTCTCAGCACAAATGGCAAGTACAGACTTATCGGACTTTGACTTACAATCGCTTTATGATCTAGTCGAGGACCGTGGTATACATTTAGAAAACTTCAGAGATGAATTCGCTGTTGGATTTGCGCCTAATTTCGTTGCAGAAGCATTAGGAGAAAAAGAGGGAACAGCATTATTAAAACGTATGCGTTATTCTTACGATGAAGTAGGCGAAGTAATTGAATATAGTGAAGGCTACTACAATACGGAAATGCAGCATTATGTAGTTAATTATGACGTATAAAAAAGAGGGGATATTCCCTCTTTTTTTATAAAAGTAAGGGGAATGAGATATGGATATATACTTATTAATCGTCACGTTAATTGCAATCGCAATTGTTATTTTAGGAGTATCGTGGTGGAAATGGCATGCGTTTATTAGTTTAACGGTTGCTAGTCTATTTTTAGCTATCATGTCTGGATTGAACTTGGCCAAAATTGTTACTGCCTATGAAACTGGTGTTGGAAGTGTACTAGGGCATTTAGTTGGTATTTTAGCTCTCGGTACGATTTTGGGTAAAATGATGTCTGATTCAGGGGCTGGCATGCAAGTAGCAGATTTCTTCATTCGATTCTTCGGGGTGAAAAAATTACCTTGGGCAATGTTATTTGCTGGATTTGTAATCGGGATTCCAGTGTTTTTTGAAGTAGGGATCGTCATCTTATTACCACTCGTTATTTCTATTCGAAAAACAACGAAGCAAAATATATTATTAATTGCTTTGCCTGTTATTGCGGGATTATCCATAGTACATGGACTTGTGCCGCCGCATCCAGGTGCGATGACAGCAATCGGTATTTATAATGCGAATTTAGGGAAGGTACTATTGTATTCATTAATTATCGCGTTACCAACAGCAATTATCGCAGGGCCGGTATTTGCAAAGTGGGTACATAAGCGAGTTATACCTGAAAATGAACCAGAACTTGTTCGTGTTAGAACAGTATCTACCGATTTACCAAGTCGTAAAGCTTCATTCTTTATCATTTTATTACCAGTAGTCTTAATGATTTTATCAGTAGTCGCACCATATATTTCATTACCGAAAAAAATGACGGAATTTTTAATCTTTATTGGAAGCCCAGTGATTGCTTTACTTATTTCATGTTTCGCAGCATTTTATTTATTAGGTATACGACAAGGTATTGATAAAAAGATGATTAAAAAATTAACAGATGAAAGTTTATTACCGGTCGGTTCAATTATTTTAATTATCGGTGCAGGTGGTGGATTTAAACAAATATTAATTGAAAGCGGTGTCGGAACACCAATCGCTCAAATGGCAGAGCATATTTCATTATCACCAATTGTATTAGCTTTCATGGTAGCTGGATTAATTAGAATTGCAACAGGATCAGCCACAGTAGCATTAACGACAGCAGCAGGAATTGTTTCACCGGTTATCCAGCACATGTCTGGTGTGAATTTAGAATTGCTCGTTATAGCGACGGGGGCTGGTTCATTAATGTTTTCTCACGTAAATGATGCAGGGTTCTGGCTTGTAAAAGAGTATTTAGGTTTGACGGTGAAGGAAACGTTTAAAACGTGGACGGTACTGGAGACATTGTTATCATTTATTGCATTCGGCTTTGCTCTTTTATTAAATATGTTTCTTTAGAAGATACCTTAACAGGTATCTTTTTTTTGCAGCCCTTTTCACGAAACAAGCCCGTTTTTAGGAATGCCAAGCTTCCTATTTGCCCTGAAAACATACTATAAATGGAATCCCCTCATTTAGAACAAGAAGAACTTGTTATGAATGATACTAAAGGAGGAATAGAATAATGGGCGAAAAGTGTGAACACAGACATGATGATTGCGACCGCAGACATGATGATTTCGATCGCAGACGTGGCTGCGGAGGCGGTTTTGCGCTTCTAATCGTATTGTTTATTTTATTAATCATTATCGGTGCTAGCTGCTTCGGCGGAGGCGGCGGTTGTGGCGGTTATGGTGGCGGTTATGGTGGTTATGGCGGCGGCTATGGTGGATACTGCTGCTAATTATTAAAAACTATTGAAAATGGCCTTGTGCGTATTGCACAAGGCCATTTTATTCATGTTCTAATATGCTGTGATAATTTATTAATGTACAGGGAGCGGATTAAGAAGAAGAAAATGATCTCGATAATCCCGAATAAAGTGAGGATGATTAATAACTCTTTTAGTAAAGAGAAAGCGAACATGCTTTGTAAAAACTTAACCGCAAATAATGTGTGAACACCAGCAACGATATAAGGAACGAAAAATAAAATTCCTAATTGAATCGTTGCAGAGCGAAACATTTCTGATTCTGTTAAACCGAGTTTTGTAATCGTAATGTACTTTTGTTTTTCAGAAGTTAAGTCGTTATACATACGGAAGTATAAAACACTAGCTGCACCAATGAAGAAAATAAAGCCGAGAAATGCCCAAATAAAGAATTGAGCAACCGCATTTTCTTTACTGTGAACGAGTTCATCTGTAGCTGTATGAATATAAAACGGTTTGATAAAACCTTCTTCATCCTTATGTGCTTCATACAAGTTGTTTGCATCATGATCTAAGCTTTTTAATATATTTTTTGTGGGGACAATTGCATTTTCCCAATTTTCCACGAAGTAGTTATAAACTGTAATTGTTTCAATATGAGGAATCATATTTTCAATCACACTATCTTGCATAACGATTAAATGAGGTAATGCAAAGGATGGTTCGATTCCTTTATTAATAAAGCCTTTAATATGAAATTTCTTTTTATTAGAGCCAAGTGTAATAGTGTCCTGCTTCGCAAATGGGTTTGACACGAGATTTAATAACTCTGGCGAATAGCGAGAAATAATATAAACTTGTGTAGAATCGAGAGTGATTTCTGCCCTATTTAATTGTTTAGCTAATGCGTTATAATCACTCATTTTCATAATGGCAATTGACTCTTTTAAAGCTGTATCTTTTAAAACGGTAAATTTATATTTGTTATATTGAAAATTAGCATTTGTAAGTGCAGTTTCAATAGTAGTAATATGTTTTTGTTCAAATGCATTATCACCTTCTGAAGTATAGGTGAATGGTATTGGATATCGTTCTAATATCGATGCTTTCGTATGGTTATTTGCAGCAAATAACCCGATAATGATTGTAAATGCAAGTGCAGATAGCATAGAAACGATAAAGAGTACATTAATATTACTACGGGTACGAGCAACTAAATCTGAAATCCATAACATATTTATTTGTTTCAGATAAAACTTTCTTCGCTGTTTTAAAATGTAGATAAAGAGAAGAAATGTTTGTGAAAAGAAAAAATATGTTCCGACTACTACGAGCGGTAAAATAGATAACATAATAAAGACTACAGAGCCATTTTGTACATTTTTTTCTGTTACGTAGCCTTGTGGATAACCGGCAATATAATAACATAGTCCTAAACAAGTTAAAGCGAATATCGAAATGAGTATAGATGGTTTTTTTTCGTTCTTTTCTTTTTTGGTCCCCTTAATGAGCTGCGTTGTTTTACGAGTACGAATAAATATGGGTGTAAACGTAGAAACAATTAAAAATAAAATGATAAAGGTAACGGTTGTAACGATAATCGCTTCTGTTGGCCAATATAAATAAAGGCCTTTCGCACTTGTCAATTTCGAAGTGACTAATAAGAAAAAATTAGAAAATACAAGCCCACCTTGAATACCGATAAAGATAGACAATATCCCGATTATCATGTTTTCGGTAAATAAAAGTCTTTTTAGTTGTCTCTGTGAGATACCAAGAATAGTGAGTATCCCGAATTGTTGCTTTCGTACATTTAAAAATGTTCCGATTGAATATAAGAGAAAGAAGAACGAGAACAGAACGATAACAAACTGTGCTGTACTAGCTAAATTCATTAGAGGATCCCGTTCTTGAAAGCTTTGTACATTGTGTAAGCGCGGGTGATATGCATATACAGTAAATGAAAAGAAAACCATAATGGAAAATGCACTGCTTACAAAATAAGCGAAATATGCTTTAGAATTACGCGTGACATTTTTAAATGCAAATTGCCAAAACGTCATCCACGTCTTCCTCCTAATAATGCTAAAACATCTAATATTTCTTGATAAAATTTCTCGCGATATAGTCCGCGGTGCAGTTCATTGTAAAGTCCACCATCTTTAATGAAGATGACGCGGTTACAATAACTAGCTGCAAACGGATCGTGAGTAACCATTAAAATCGTTGCATCCTCTTCTTTATTTAACTTCGTAAATAACTCCATTACATCAATTGCCGCTTTCGAATCTAAGTTTCCTGTCGGTTCATCCGCAAGTAGAAGTGACGGATTATGAATAACAGCACGTGCTACCGCGGTACGTTGTGCTTGTCCTCCAGAAACTTCAAAAATACGCTTGTCCAAAATATGATCAATTCCAAGTTTTGTTGAGATGTTATCGAGTTTTTCGTCCATTTCTTTCAAAGGGACATTATCTAACGTTAAAGGTAGTACGATATTTTCACCGATTGTCAGTGTATCTAGTAGGTTAAAGTTTTGGAAAACAAATCCTAACTCTTGGCGACGGAAAATAGCAAGCTTCTCTCTGCGGAACGTGTGCGGTTGTTTTCCGTTAATAATGACTTCACCAGAAGTAGGTGAATCAATTGTAGAGATAACGTTTAAAAATGTAGATTTTCCGCTTCCAGAAGGTCCCATAATCGCAACGAATTCACCTTTATCTACGTGTAAATTTATATTTTTTAAAGCAGTATGAGGGACTTTTCCTTCATACACTTTTGAGACGTTTTTTATGTGTAATACTTCTTCCATAATAATCACCTTTCTATTCGTTAAAACTTAATATGTTGTGATAATTTTTGCATATAAAAGGAACGAATTAAAAGGAAAAAGAGAATTTCAACCGTTCCAAAGATTACAAGTACAACTGTAATCTCAGCGAATAATGAGAGATTTAATATTTCTTGCAACATCTTTGTCGCAAACATCGTATGGATGGATGCCATAATGTAAGGAACAAAGAATAAGATAGCAAGTTGGATTGTAGCGGACTGTTTCATCTCAGTTTCTGTTAAACCGATTTTTGTAATCGTTATATACTTTTCCTGCTCATTTGTTAAATCTGTATACATACGGAAGTAAAGAACGCTGCCAGCACCGATAAAGAAAATGACACCTAGGAAAGTACCGATTAAGAAGAACGAAGCGACATTTAGTTTTGTTTTGTATAGAGAATCGCTCGCTTCACTTGCATGGAAAGGTGGGTGTTCTGCTTGGATAGCTTCATTATCTTTATTAATTTTTGTTGTAAATGCTGAACCAATGTCATGTGCTTTTTCCCAATCGTTCACTTTGAAACTATATACACTCATCTGTTTTGAAACGTTTGATAATGCTTCTACATTTTCATCAGATAATACGACTAACTGTGATATTAAGCTATTTGGGAACGGGTTATAACTTTTATATTCTTTTATTTGTAACTGTAAAGAATTTTGGTTCAGCGTAAGAGTATTTTTTGCTTTTTGATCATGAATGGTTCCAATAACTTGACTGTCTAAATCTTTAATAAGGATATAAGATTCATTATTTTTTACGTTGAGATGTTCCCAGTTTAATGCATTAGCCAGTATGTTGTAGTCAATTTGTTTAATTGCATAATAGAGCTGCGGGCTTTCTTCCGCCGAAGATACTTCATATATATCTGTTTTAAATTTCTTATAAGTAAACTGCTCTTCGTTAAATTTTTGTTCTAACCAATTTAAATGTTCATCGGCTAACGTATTTTCAGTATGTGATAAATAAGTAAAAGGGAAAGGGTTTTGCCTTATTTCATCAAACTTTGTGAATTTCCCAAACCCATATAAGAATGTAATCATTGTGAAAGCGAGCGTTGATAACATCGTCACAATGAAGAGCATGTTAATATTTGTCCGAATACGAGTTGCTAAATCAGAAATCCAAAGCATATTAATACGTTTCATATAAAACTTTCTTCGCGCTTTTAATATACGAATGAGTAAGAAGCTAATTTGTGAGAAGAAAAAATATGTCCCAGCTGCAGCAAGTGATGGAATGACAAATATACTGGCGGCGGCGTATAAAAGTCCAGCGATATCTCCTAGTGACATAAAATATAGCGGATTCGCTGATAAAGCATATCCCGATATTAAACATGTCGCGCCAAAGAGAGAGATGAGTACAGATGCTTTTCTTTCTTTTTGTTTTTCACCTTCTTGCAAAAGTCGTACAGCTTTTCTCGTACGGATTAGCATCGGTGTAAAGGAAGATACGAGAATAAAGAGTCCGAAAAAGATTATTATTGTTAAAATAATAGCACTTGTAGGCCAGTATAAATATAGACCAGGTACATGTGTGATTTTGGCGGTAACTAATAGAAAGAACTGTGAAAAGACAAGGCCAAATTGAATGCCAAAAAATATGGAAAGGACACCAATTAACATGTTTTCTAGAAATACAAGCCTCTTTAACTGCTTTTGAGATATGCCAAGTACTGTTAAAATCCCAAACTGTTTTTTTCGTACCTTTAAAAAGGTACCGATCGAATATAGTAAAAAGAAAAATGAAAAGAATACAATGACAACTTCTGAAATTGTCATTAATATGTTCAGAGCATAATTAACGTCTGTCATATGCAATTTAGGATGAAATAAATAAACTGCAAATGAGAAAAAAATTGCAATGGAAAACGCACTGCTTACAAAATAGGCGAAATAAGCTCTGGCGTTCCGCGTCACGTTTTTAAATGCAAACTGCCAAAATGTCATTCACCTAAACCTCCTAATAGAGTTAACGTGAAAGGAGTATGGGGAGAGGTTCCCTCATACTCTTTTCATCAAGTTTGTTTTAAATATTTTGCCCATTAGTATACTGTGATAATTTTTGCATATAAAGCGAACGAATGAATAAGAAAAATACGATTTCAACGACTCCAAAAATAATAAGAACAGTTGCAATTTCAGTAAACAATGATAAACCAATTACATCTTGTAGCATCTTTGTTGCAAACATTGTATGAATGGATGCCATAATGTACGGAACGAAAAATAAAATACTAAGTTGAATGGTTGCAGAGCGTCTCATTTCTGCATCTGTTACGCCAATTTTTGAAATCGTTATATACTTCTCTTGTTCGTTCGTTAAATCGGTATACATTCTAAAGTAAAGAACGCTACCAGCTCCAATGAAGAAGATAACCCCTAAGAATGTCCCAATTAGGAAGTATGCAGCACTTCCTGATGTGATTTTATATAATAAGCCTGCTGATTCATAGGAGCGTATAAGAGGCCCTTCGTACTGGAATTCTTGTCGATCCTTTTGTACTTTTCGTATAAACTCATCAGCAATTTCATACGTTTTTTCCCAGTTTTGTACTTTATAATTGTACGCTGATACATGCTTTATTGTACTTGGTAAGCTGTTTACAACAGCGTCCGGTAAAATTAAAGTTTGATATGAAAAGTCAGATGGAATGGCTCCTGCTTGTTCATAGCCCTTTACTTGTAATATCGTATTTGTGCTAGAAAGTGTAATGGATTTTCTATTGTAGCTTGGCTCAAACTCGCTGAATAAGGTGAAATAAGCGCTACCGCTTAAGACATATGCTTCGTTATCGCTCATGAATAGTTGTTTCATTCGCAGGGCAGCTGCAAGTTTATTATAGTCACTTTGTTTCATTGCATATATGTCATTATAAGCTGTTATACCTTCATCTTCTTTCAGTGGTGTTTCATATAAATCAGCCTTTATCTTTTTATAAGAGAAATTTTCCTTTTGTAACTGCTGTTCAAGCCAAGTTAAATGCTCGTTGACAAAAGGATTTGCGTCATATGAAAAATAAGAAAATGGAAAAGGTGAACTTCTCGTAACCTCTAGCTTTGTAAACTTTCCAAATCCATATAGAAATGTAATCATTGTGAAGGCGATTGTAGATAGCATCGCTACAATAAAAAGCATATTGATATTCGTTCGAATACGGCTTGCTAAATCCGAAATCCAAAGCATATTAATCTGTTTCATATAAAACGTTCTTCTTTTCTTTAAAATATAAATAAGTAAGAAACTAATTTGAGAAAAGAAAAAATATGTCCCAATTGTAACAAGTGTTGGAATCACGAAAATACTTGAAACCATATATATAACGCCTACTTGCGGGTTTATTGAGAAGAAATATTTAGGATTTGCAGCTAACGCATAACCACCTAATAAACAGATTGCACCAAATAAAGAGATAAATATGGATGGTTTTCTTTCTTTTTGTTTTCCGCCATTTGTTTTTAAAAGATGTACCGCTTTTTTTGTACGAATAAGCATTGGTGTGAATGCAGATACAATGATAAAAAGACTAAGAAAAACGATGGTCGTTAAAATGATCGCGTTAGTAGGCCCGTATAAATATATACCTGGTACGTGCGTAATTTTCGCTGTCACTAATAAGAAAAATTGCGAAAAAACAAACCCAAACTGCATGCCGAAAAAGATAGATAAAATACCAATTAACATATTTTCCGTAAAAACGAGACGATGTAATTGCTTTTTCGATATACCTAAAATGGCTAAAATCCCAAATTGTTTTTTTCGAACTTTTAAAAACGATCCGATTGAATATAGTAAAAAGAAGAAAGAGAACAGTACAATGACAACTTCTGAAAAAATCATTAATCCTGAAATTTCAGAGATCATACTGAAATTTTGTAATTTCGGATGAAATAAATAAACAGCAAACGAAAAGAAAACAGCAATGGAAAAGGCACTGCTTAAAAAATAGGCAAAATAAGCTCTTGAGTTGCGCGTTACATTTTTAAATGCAAATTGCCAAAATGTCATAATATGTACCTCCCGTTAGAAGGCCAATATGCAGTTTTATTGCAAAAAATGTATGAGAGTATATTCTCATACATTTTGCTAGCATATGTTATGGTCATGCTTTGGTCACCTTCTCTGTATTTTCTGCTTGATTATTTGCAGCGTTGTGGAAGATGATTTTAATCGTCGTTCCTTTACCAACTTCAGAGTCTAGTTTCACAGAATGACCTAAATAATCACAAATTTTACTTACGATATAAAGTCCCATACCAGTAGATTCTCCGAATGTACGACCATTTTTCCCAGTGTAAAATGGTTCAAATACTCTTCGAACATCTTCTTGCGGAATACCGACGCCTTCATCACGAACTTCTAAAATAATATCTTTTCCATTTCGATAAGCTGATAAGAAAACTTTCTTTCCGCGTTCACCAGAATACCGAACAGCATTTGTCATTAACTGATAAATGATGAACTTTAGCCATTTCGCATCAGAAGTAACTTTTAAATCTGAATGAACTTCTAAAACAGGGAAGACCCCGTTTCGAATGAATAGTTCTTTTAATCCGTTAATATTTTTTGTTACAGTATCTTTTAATGAAATCGTCTCAACATGGAAATCTTCATGGAAATTATTCAACCTTGCCATGTATAAAGCCATATCGAGTCCTTGATTTAGTCGCTCTAACTCTTTTTTAAATTGCGGGATTAAATGTTCATCTTCCATTTCAAGCACCATAAGTTGCATAACAGAAACGGGCGTTTTCATTTGATGTACCCAATGGTTAATAAATAATTGGTGTTCTTGTTGTTTTACTTCGAATGTTTGTAGGTCTTTTTGGAATAGACGATATTGCGTACGAACGAGCTCGTTTACACCGTGGGGCATAGGAGCAGTCGCTCTTTCAATAAACGCATCTTCCATTTTCTCTGGTGGTTCACTTAATCTGTGGTACATTCTACGATTACGAACGTAACGATAAGCGAGGAAACAGATGAATAAGTAAAGACTTAAAACGATGAAGTAAAATTTATTATTTTGAAATCCGTCTACTGCATCATAGAGAACGAAAATAATTCCGAAGTTTAATACATATAGTAGAAAAAATGCAAAATGATCACGTAAAAATAGCTTCATGCTTATTCACTCCAAGTTGCGTTAAAACGATACCCAAGTCCACGTACTGTTTCAATAGAGTTCTCAATACCAAGCTCATTAAACTTTTTACGAAGACGCGTGATGTTTACGTTTAATGTATTTTCTTCAACGAAGCTCTCATCATCCCAAAGGGCAGCTAATAAATCTTCACGGCTTGCTGTACGAGGGAATTTAGATAATAGCATTTCCGCTAAAATTGCCTCTTTCTTTGTTAAAAGAACTTGCTCAGATTCAAAATGAATTTCTGGACGCTCAGGGAATAATTTAAGCCCTTCTACTTCAACGATACGCTCAGAAATATTTGGTGCATAATCACCGTAAATACGGCGTAATTGACCTTTAATTTTTGCCATTACAACGTCGTAGTGGAACGGTTTCGTAATATAATCGTCCGCACCGCTTTCAATCGCCATAATTTGCTCCATTTCACCTGCACGTGCCGAAATGAAAATAATTGGACAAGTAGATTCATGGCGAATTTGACGGCACCAGTAGAATCCATCAAATTTCGGTAAGTTTACATCAAGTAAAACAAGGTGTGGTTTCACAGCGTTAAATGATTCCATAATATCATCAAAGTTTTCAGTAACAACAGCGTCGTAACCGTACTTTTGAATGTGAGATTGCAGTAATGATGAAATATTTGGATCGTCTTCAACGATTAAGATTTTGTACATATGTATATTCCTCCTCAAAAAAACAATTGTAGCTATAGTGTACCATGTGTTTCTCGTCTTTTCATTATGTTGAAATGAGAGCTATATAAATATAAAAATTTAAAAGACGACATAGAACTTGTCTTTTTAGGGGAGAGAGAGGATCCAGTCATGCATAGAAGCGGTCAGAGCCTTTTT
Organism: Bacillus cereus group sp. BfR-BA-01316; assembly: GCF_022664195.1. Classification (NCBI taxonomy): domain Bacteria; kingdom Bacillati; phylum Bacillota; class Bacilli; order Caryophanales; family Bacillaceae; genus Bacillus; species Bacillus cereus group sp. BfR-BA-01316. The sequence continues at coordinate 95,520 of NZ_JAKUGX010000009.1, read as the reverse complement.
CTGCCCAGTACGAAGTAAAAACAAAGAAATCAAATGAATAGGCTTTCCTTTTTTGTTATACATAGTATAGCTGTGGCGTATTTATATGACGAAAGATTAAACAGGATTTATATAGTAAACAGTATAGGTCAAAAGTGGAAAAAGTAAAAAGGGCCTCATAGATAATTGACAATTGACTGAAATCATTTTAACATTTAGATAAATATCTAAATGTCTAATTAGTGGAAGGAAGAAAGACATTGAATCAAGCATTTAAAGCATTAGCAGATCCAACAAGGCGAAAAATTTTAGATTTATTAAAAGAGGGTGATTTAACTGCCGGTGAAATTGCCGAACAATTCAATATGACGAAGCCAAGTATTTCACATCATTTAAGTGCGCTTAAAAATGCTGAACTTATTCAAGATGAAAAGAAAGGACAATTCGTTGTGTATTCTTTAAACACAACTGTCTTTCAAGATTTATTGACTTGGGTGTTTACGTTTACGAATAAGGGGGAAGAGGGGAAATGAGGAAGCATGTATTTCCGTTATTATTAATTGCTTTAACGATTATTGTATGGTGCATCGCATGGCCATATTTACCAGAAGAGGTTCCGAGTCATTGGAACGTTGCTGGTGAGGTAGATGGGCATATGTCAAAAATGGGAATGATGATTTTTGATATAGCAATTATGGTTTTCATATATGCATTATTGACTGTATTGCCTATGATAGATCCGAAGCATGGGAATTATGATAAGTTTTCTAAAGGATATAAGGTAATGAATTATAGCGTACTATTCGTATTATTTTTAGTAAATATCATTGGAATTGGAGCTGGATTAGGTTATCAAGTTCTGATGAATAGTACACCGTATATTATTGTTGGTCTTTTATTTATAGTCATTGGAAACTATTTACCACAGTGCAAACCAAATTACTTTGTAGGCATAAAAACCCCTTGGACGTTAAGTAACGAAGAAGTGTGGAGAAAGACACACCGTTTTAGCGGAAAAGTGTTTGTTGTATTAGGGGTTGTTATGATGTTAAGTAGTTTTGCACCGGTGGCAGGGAAATCTTTCTTGGTGATTGGCATTATTATCGGTGCAGTAGGACTAACGATGGGTTATTCTTATGTTGCTTATAAGAAAGAGATAGGGTCTTAATAGAAAAATATAAAATTTATGGTGGGTGGAGTGATATTAATATATACCTTCATATCAGCAATAAAAGCATATGTTATTTATAACAAAGAACTAGCATAGAACGAGTGAATTAAAAACAGGGGAGTGCAGGAAAGATGAAGAAACATCTTTTTGCAATTATATTAATTGTTACAACTTGTGTAGCGTGGGCGTTTGCTTGGCCACATTTGCCAGATACAATCGCGACACATTGGAGTGGCGGTAAGGTAGATGGCTATTCTTCTAAATTTTACGGAATGATTTCTATGGTTGGAATTATGATTGTGCTATATATATTTCTAAATGTAATACCAAAGATTGATCCAAGGAAAGCAAATTACGAGAAATTTTCTAAAGCTTTTATGATGATGAATAACGGGATACTATTGCTACTATTTGTAGGGAATATAGATATTATTACAAGTGGATTAGGATATAACTTATTCATTAATCGGGTGCCAGAATTATTAGTTGGTATTTTATTTTTAGTAATGGGGAATTATTTACCGCAGTGTAAGCCTAACTTTTTCGTTGGGATGCGTAATCCGTGGACGTTAAGTAATGAAGAAGTATGGCGGAAAACGCATCGATTTAGCGGAAAAGTATTTGTGGCTTTAGGAATTATTATGATTATAAGTGTTTTCGCTCCAGCTGATTGGAGATCTTATATGATGCTTGGGATTATAGTAGTTGCTGTCCTCATAACGAATTTATATTCTTACATTTTATATAAAAAAGAAATGCAATTGTGAGCAATAAGGGATTGAACTACACTATTCAAATTTTATATTTATAGTTTCTATGTGTTAAGAGGTTCTAATACTCAGTGGGGATAACGAAAAAGCTCACTGAGTAAATTTTTTGTTATCAGGTCTGAAAATTCAGTCAAAAATATAGTTTGGGGGAAATAACATGTTAGAAATTATAAATTTTAGCAAGACATACAAAGGTGGAAAAAAAGCAGTAGATCATTTAAATATTACTGTTCAAGCAGGAGATATCTTTGGATTTATCGGGCACAACGGTGCGGGGAAAAGTACAACAATTAAGTCGTTAGTAGGAGTTATAGATTTTGAAGAGGGTGAAATTTTTGTTGATGGTCATTCAGTAAAAAAGGATCCGATTGCATGTAAGAGAGTAATGGCGTATATTCCCGATAATCCAGATTTGTATGAGCAATTAACAGGAATTCAATATTTGAACTTTGTTGCGGATGTTTTTAAGGTGTCTGCAAAAGATCGGGAAAAGGAGATACAAAAGTATGGAGATGCTTTTGAGATTACACCGCACTTGGGAGATTTAATATCTTCTTATTCACATGGTATGAAACAAAAAGTGGCGATTATATCAGCGGTTTTGCATAAACCGAAATTATTAGTTTTAGATGAACCTTTCGTTGGTCTTGATCCAAAGGCTGCTGTAGTATTGAAAGGGATTATGAAAGAGCTTTGTGAAAAGGGAAGTGCGATTTTCTTTTCTACTCATGTTTTAGATGTGGCGGAGAAGTTATGTAATAAAATAGCGATGATTAATAGAGGGAAATTAGCACTTTCAGGGGAAGTGAATTCTTTAATAAAGGAAGGCTCATTGGAAGAGCTCTTTATGAAGGAGCTTGCTAATGAATATTAGTAGTCGAGGTCTTTTAAAAATCCGCTTGATAACACAGCTTGGTTTAAATACTTTTAAATACGAAAAAGATAAAAAGAAGAAGCAGAATAAGATTTTGCTGTCAGTGTCTATTGCCTTGGTGGGTGTCATGTTAATGCTATATTGTGGTGCCTCAGCATATGGATTGGTGAAACTAGGAATAAGTGAAATTATCCCAGTTTATGCACTAGTTATTAGCAGTGTATTGACGTTGTTTTTCACTATATTTAAGGCAAATGGAGAAATTTTTGCTTTTAAGGACTACGATCTTTTAATGTCATTACCGATTCGTGTAAGTACTGTTATTACAAGCAGATTTTTGTATTTATATTTGCTGAATACGATATTTTCAATCATAATTATGCTACCAATGGGAGTTGTTTATGGCATACATGAGAAACCATCAATTTCTTTTTACTTTATGTGGTTCATCAGTATGTTTATAGCATCTTTAATTCCAACAACAATCGCAGCGATCTTTGGAGCTATGATTACGGCAATCGCTTCTAAATTTAAAAATACGAATAAAATAACTACGATTTTAAGTTTTATAGTAATTATTACATTCGGCTTCTTTATGCTAAAAAACGGAAATGCTCAATATAGCCTTAATGATATGAATGGGATTGGTGCAATTGTTTCAGAGCAACTAACTAAAGTGTATCCATTAGCTAACATGTTTCAAAAAGCAATTGTTAATGCTGATATTGTAGCTTTCATCCTATTCGTTGGGATATCGGTTATTTGGTATTATCTTTTTGTAAAAATACTTTCGTTCAAATATAAGCAAATAAACACAGAGATTACCGCTTATCATATGCTTTCAAATTATGAGATTAATAGTATGAGAAAAGAAAGTGTATTAGTCGCGTTGTATAAAAAAGAACTGAAACGTTTCTTTTCTTCTACAGTGTATGTCATAAATAGTGGAATGGGAGTTGTGATGGCAATAGCTTTCGCGCTAGCTATAGTTGTAGTAGGACCAAGTCAATTAATAGCGTATCCTGGAATTGAGACCCTGTTGCAAAAGATTGCACCATTTGCTATTGCAGCAGCGATTTCGATGACGTGTACAACATGTGTGTCATTGTCTTTAGAAGGAAAAAATGTATGGATTATTAAGTCATTGCCTATAGCGCCAAAGATGATTTATGACAGTAAAATTCTTATGAATCTTTCATTAAGTATACCTGCATCACTTATCAGTGCCGTATTACTCATAATAGGGTTAAAACTAGATGTTTGGAGTTCTCTTTTAATCGTCATAACACCGATAACATATTCATTATTTTCGGCAGTATGGGGGATATTTATTAATAATCGATTTGGTTATTATGATTGGGTATCAGAAACTCAAGTAGTAAAACAAAGTGTAGGATCGTTTGTTGGTATGTTTGGTGGCTTAATTATGGCTGTTATACCAGCCTTATTAATCGGTACTGCTACGATTTCGAGCTACAGAGCATTTACTTTTGGAGTTGTTATAGTGCTAGTGATTATTACTATTTTCTTGTATAAGAACGAGTCGAGAAGAAGTATAAAATAAAGTGAAACTTTAATCAGTGGGGGTTTTGTCCATCCCCCACTGATTATTAGCCCTCACCAATCGGGCGTTTACGGGCAGTTATCTCCCACCTAACTTCCTCGCATTTGCTGAATTTTGAGGTGGGAGTTTTACTGCCCACAAATAGCGGGATAAGAAGCTGCTTTTCTTGTAAAGAGGAAGAGCAGCTTCTTATTTTGAAACAGTTTAGACCCTTATATTACTTTTTCAAAACAGGTACCCATATCTCGCTTCTGAAATTCGGCGAGGATACGTCTTTACTTTCATTCCATAAAATTTCTGGTCCTTCTGCTAATTCATAGTTTGAAGAAGGAAACCATTCGGAATAAATACGTCCCCACACATTTTGTAATGCATCAGGAAATGGACCGACTGCTTCAAATATAGCCCACGTTGAAGCTGCGACTGCAAGTTGTTTGAATTGCTCTGGACAATCTTTCGTTGTGGCTACCCCAATATAGTGATCGAGTTCGCCTTTTTCCTCCATTCTTCCTTCAGAAAAATTAGTTGAAGCACTAATAATTCCTGTAGGTTCAATGTTTGAAAGGGACTTTAATGTTTCGATTGATTGGCTGTCTAAACCTTTCCACATAGAAGCAATTTCTTCATTTACACCAGTAAAAACAATCGGTACTCGTTTTTGTATACCAATGATTCGAAATGGATCTTTTTCTTCAATTCGATAGTTCATTTCAGTTCCTCCTTGAATGGATAGTTGGAAGGTCATCGGTGAATAAGCTTTCAAAGAATGACTACTATTCCGAGCTTCTGAAGGTGTTATGCCGTGCAAATTTTGAAATGCACGAGCAAATGAATCTGGTGAATTGTAGCCATATTTTATAGCGACATCAATGACTTTTATATTGCTGTTTTTTAGTTCAAAGGCAGCGAGAGTAAGGCGTCTACAGCGAATATATTCTGATAGTGATATGCCAGCTAAAAAAGAAAACATTCTTTTGAAATGATATTCGGAGCAGAAAGCTATTTTTGCGACTTCTTTAAAATTAATTTCGTGTGTAAGGTTGTCTTCAATATAGCGCATTGCCGCATTCATGTTTTTAAGTGAATCCATTATATGACCTCCTCTGTACATAGAATAGCAGGAATGAAATAGCTCCATCCGACATTTCATGCACAACTTTGTAGGGTGCATTTTTAACCTTACAAAAATGTAATGTTCCTGTAAGGAGAATGAATGGATGGTATGATATCCCAATGCTATAGTAACAAAGTACTTTCATTCATTAGGTTAAATTTTGATTCCTCTGCTTATGTGCCTTACGTAACTGTCATGTTTGTGTAAGAAACATCGATAGTGGCAAGAGTAGAGAGTGTATATAGTTGAAAATAGAGAATAGAAGAAATGAGGGATGTCGAGATGAAAACAGTGTTAGAAGCAAAAAATATAAAAAAAGTGTATGACACAGGTGGTAATAAATTTGAAGCGTTAAAAGGCATTAACTTACAAGTAAAAGAAGGTGAGTTCGTTGGAATTATGGGACCTTCTGGTTCTGGTAAGACGACTCTTTTAAATGTTCTTTCTACAATTGATAATGCGACGAACGGTGAAATTTTAATTGATGGAAAAGATATCGTGAAGATGAATGATGATAAGCTAGCTTTGTTCCGCCGCGATCATTTAGGTTTCATTTTCCAAGATTATAACTTATTAGATACGTTAACGGTGAAAGAAAATATTGCGCTACCTCTTGCGTTATCAAAGGTGAAAGCGAGTGAGATTGATCGCCGCGTTCTTGAAATATCAAAGAAATTCGGCATTGATCATATTTTAAGCCAGTTCCCATATCAAGTATCTGGTGGGCAGAAGCAGCGCTGCGCAGCATCGCGTGCGATTGTTACAAGTCCTAGTATGATATTTGGGGACGAGCCGACTGGAGCACTTGATTCTAAATCAGCGACAGATTTATTAGAAAGTATGAAGTCGTTAAATGAATATGATAACTCTACAATTTTAATGGTAACGCACGATGCATTTGCGGCGAGTTATTGTAAACGAGTTATTTTCATTAAAGATGGTGAGTTATATAAAGAATTGCACCGAGGTGAATTAACGCGTAAACAGTTCTTCCAAAAAGTCGTTGATGTGATGTCTTCCATTTCTGGAGGTATGGCTGATGACCTTATCTAGCATTGCCCTCCGCAACATACAGCGGAACTTTAAAGACTACTTTGTATATTTTGCATCTATGATATTTAGCATCGTCATTTATTTTACATTTAAGGCGTTGCAGTATAATTCACAAATGGAAAAAGCTGCGGAAGCTTCTAAAAAAATTAGCGGTGCATTTCAAGTTTCAAGTGTCATGCTAATTATCTTCGTAGCGGTGTTCATTATATATTCGAACGGTTTCTTTACAAGAAAACGTAAAAAAGAAGTTGGGCTATATTCGTTACTCGGTATTCGAAAAAGACAGATCGGTAAAATGCTCTTTTATGAAAATATGTTAATGGGATTAATGTCTTTAATTATTGGGATTGCGATTGGTAGCGTCCTTTCAAAACTATTCCTTGAACTACTAGTAAGTATGATGGGGTTAAATTTAAATGTTCATTTTGAAGTACCGATGGCTGCAATTGTTGATACAGCAATTATTTTCTTTGTGATTATATTGTATACATCACTTCAAGGATATCGTTTAATTTATCGCTTCAAGTTAATTGAGCTTTTCCGCGCAGAACGTGAAGGGGAAGCAATGCCAAAAGGATCTGTAATTATGGCGTTAATTTCAATTTTCTTAATTGGTTCAGGTTATTTCTTAGCGTTAATGTTTATGAAGGCAGTTAAGTATGCAGACTTTATGGCAGTTGCACTTTATATTTTACTTGCGACAGTATTAGGTACGTACTTACTATTTATGTTCTTTACAGTATTCGTATTAAAACGAGCAAGAAATAATAAATCATCGTTTTATAACGGTATGAATATGGTAACGACGTCACAGTTACTATATCGTATTAAAGGAAATGCAAAGTCACTTGCGACAATTTCTATTTTAAGTGCAGTAACATTAACAGCAGTTGGTACGTCAGTTACGATGTATTACAACACATTTACGCAATCAAAAGAAGTGGCGCCATACAGTTATTCTTATGAGAAAAAAGATGCAGAACTAGATAAGAAAGTAAATGCGATTTTTGCTGAAGAGAAAGAGAATCATCCTGTTAAAGATCAATTTGAAGTTGAGATGGTTCCTGTAAAAGGAAAGTTTGAAGGAGATAAAGTTGATTTCATCCTTAATATGAACTACAGTATCTCAGAGAAATATCAATTTATGTCTCAATCTGAATTTAATAAACTTGCTAAAAAAATCGATGCAGAAACAGTGAATGTAGCTGCTGGTGAAGCATTTATATATGATAGTTCTTATATTGAAGGGCATGAGTTTAGTCCTCAGTATAAAGGAAGTAAAGCGGTATTCCAAATTGGAAATGAAACGAAGAAATTAACGATTCAAGGTGCAAATAATAATGCAATTACGAACTTAGGTGAACTAGTTGTTGTCGTTCCAGATGAAATGTATGAACAAGCGAAGCAAGCATTTGGAACACGTATTGTAAAAAATATCGATGTAAAAGATGAAAGAAACAGTAAAGTGTTAACTGAAAAATTAACAAAAGTGATGCCAGCTGGTGAATCAGAAATGGTACCACCATTTAGAGACTTCTACACTGGTTTCCATATGGGGCTTGAAGGAACTGGACTAATGATGTTCATCGGAATGTTCTTAGGACTTGTATTCTTACTAGCAACAGGTTCTATCATTTACTTTAAACAATTAACAGAAGCAAATGCGGATCGTGAGCGTTATGTTGTACTTCACAAAGTAGGGGTCACAAAACAAGAAATGAAAAAAGCTATTGCAAAACAAGTAAGCTTTATCTTTGCGATTCCGTTAGTAATCGGAATTTTACACAGCTTGTTTGCATTAAAAGGTTTAGGGAACATACTACCATTTGAAATTATGATTCCGCTCCTAATTAGTATCGGGGTATACGGTGTCATTTATATCGGATATTACTTCTTAACAGTTCGCTCTTATTATAAGATTGTGAACGCGAAATAATAGGCAATAGCTGTAAGAGAATAGAAACTAGAAAAATAGCCATTTACCTGATTTTTTATGAGGTGGATGGCTATTTTTTATTTTGCAATATTAGTACTACTAAGAGGAGGACAGAATTAACGTGCATCTATTATGTCAATAAAATTAAAATTATGTTTACGGTCAAAGGTATCTATGCATATTATAGAGCGCTTCAAAGGGTTTATTTCAATTACAGCCATACAACTTGTAGGAAAATAATCATCTTTATAATAAGTAATCAATATTTCTTTTTCTGAAATGTATGAGCGTAATAGATGATCTTCAATCCGCTCTCTATCATCGTATGGTGATACTTTTCGGTCGGCAGGTTGTTTAGACATAATAGTCAGTTGCATCGATTTTGTAATATTAGTACTACTCATGCTTTCTATTCTCCTAACAATATGTTTTCTATATCTTTCTGACTTAGGAAGTTATTAGTTAATCACTATGGAAGTAGCTATTATCAATAATTCAAGCGCCACATTGTATAAACATCCTATTTTAGATTTAACATGCATATAGCGAAGAAATTATGGATTAGTTGAAAAACTAATTTGCTTAGTACTAAAAAATTACCAAATTCACTAACTTATTTATAGTAATTTATTTGTCATTTTTGTACTTTTTTGAATGTGGTTAAAAATTTATTAAAATCAATTTGGATGAAGGAGAATAAAGGTATGGAAAGATTAGAAGAGTATAAAATCGAGGTACATGTTTATTAAATTAAGAAGAAATAAATCGTGATGGTATTACTAATTGAATGGATGAAGGTGAGCTAGTATTCCATCTATCTCACCTCATGTTAAGAAGGTGTTGTTATATTACAGTATGATTTTCACGATATTGTCTAGGAGTCATACTAGTTATTTTTTTGAAAACCCTTGTGAAATAACTTTGATCATTAAAATTAAGCCAGGTACAAATATCTGATAATGGGTAGGTCGTTAATGTTAATAACTTTTTTGCTTCTTCTACTCGCTCTCTCTGAATATATTCACTTAAAGGAATTCCCACTTCTCTTTTAAACAATTTAGATAAATAGGTAGGAGAAATATGTAAAAGGTTAGCAAGGTCATTGAGAGATATATCGTCGTAAATATGTTTGTGAATATGATTTAGGCATGTAGTTATTGAATTAGAATATGCTTGATTACTATATTCTTTAACACGTTCTGCGAAAGTACATAATGCATCTTCAATTAATCTATTTACGGAGTACATGTTATCTAGTTTTTCAATGGTTTGGATATATAAAGTACCAAGTGAAAAAGCAATATCTGATGGAAGATTACCCTCTATCGCATATCGAATAGCTAGAGTAATTGCGATAATACCATTATTTTTTTGGTTTCTGAGTTGATCTCCTTTTGATGAAATTGCCGTGTCTTCTTGTGGGAATGAATACGCATATTGTATTACTTTTTCTTTATTTCCTTCTTTAATTGCTGAAAAAAATTTACGTTCTAATGACATGTTGTAATTTTTAGGGTCATTCCGCCGGCGTTTTGAAATATATAAATCGGGATTTACAATTTTATAAGAAACATCCTCTAGAACTTTGTTTTTTTCCCACACAATATCTATATCTAATTTTTCATTGAAAATTACGTAATGTAACCAAATGCTTATATCAATGAGAGTACTTTTTTTAATCTCAGGTAGAAACTGATAGTAGTCTATTCCTTGTTGCATTTTATTATTAATGTTGGAATACTCCATAAGTTTGATAGCCATTTCATCTGATACTTTTGGATAGGTAGTGGGTCCGATTATAATTGTTCCTTTTATATGTTCATGATTTGTTATATGAATGATAACGAAATTCTCAAGATACTTATTCCCTTTAAGAATTGGAAAGTTACAGGGAGCGTTTTCTTGATAAATCTCACCAAGATGTTCTTCTTTAGAAGAATAAAAAGGACTACAAATAGTATTAGAAGTAGATTCATATAAGATTTTTCTATTAGTAGATAAAAATTGAATAGGTACATGAAAGGTTCTATGTACAAGATCACATAAGTATTGTAGGTCGATGGGATTATTCATTATTTTCTATCTCCTCCTTTTAATTAGGTCGTAAAACACCACATATTAATACCTAGATTTATCTTTTCCTCTGCAAGATGTAAATTTCCTAGTATCTAATTGTTCAAGCGTATTTAGCTATTCTTATTTAGTTGAACAAAAAGGATTACATATATTTCTGTTTGTAGATAAAAAACGAATAGGAACTGAAAATGATTTATGTATTATTTCACATTAGACGTAGCCATGGTGTTTCTTCTTTTAAAAACTAAATTCATTAATGTACTATTAGTTAAAAGTTTATCCAGCAAAAACGATTGGTAAGGGCCAATAATTAGTAAGGGATGAGGAAAATCCTCACTAATTAAAGTTTTAACTTATTTAATATCCGTTATATCAAATAAATAAATTTATTAAGGGTAGATATTTATAAAATTAGGAACACAAAATATTTCATGTATAAGAACAAACACACATTGAAAGTATTGTAGCAGTGGCGATAAAGTAGGGCGTGTATTTGTATAGGCAAAAAAGGAGTACAGTGATGAGTAAATATCCAGAATAAAGGCCTAAGTTTATTGAGAGTAGTGTAAAAGATTAGAACAAAAAGAAGGAGAGTTATTCTGTAGAATAACTCTCCTTCTTTTTAATGTAATGGTTTTTCCGTAGATAGATCAGGCTTTGTTTGAAAAACGATTATATAAATAGTTAATATAATTGTATTGATCAGATTGGCTAATATAGTCATTAAATCACTTGATGGAATGAGGAGAACAAAGATTGAAAGTACGGCAGAAGCAAGTGGAATGAACTTTTGTAGAGTAGTTAACTCTCCATCTTTATGAAGCTTCGAAGACTTAAAGAAGCTAATTAAGAAAATAAAGGATGTAAATAATAATCCTAAATAGCCCCAACCATCTTCAATATACCAAGGTAAAAAGCTCATTCGTGATGTGAAAATAAAAAGATTTAATATTAACATGCTAATCATTAACATATTTAATATAGTGATATTTGTCTGTTTTTTCACTTGAATTACACTCCGATGTTTATTTGTTTTTTATAGATTATAGTATCAATTAACGCTTAGTGAATTGATTTAATTCTTGTAATTCCTTTTCTTTAAAGGAATTAAAGTTGCTCTTTTCAACTTTATAAATCTCTTCTTTTATAAGATCTGCTTTATATTGAGCATCTAAAAATTGAATCTCTTTATCCCAAACTTTGATACTTAATTGAAGGCATTTTTCTCGCTGATTAGTTGGTAAATCCTCTAGATGTTTCGGTTCTTTATGTGGATCTTTTGTATTATCAACACGAATTCCATAACTTAGTTCTAATTCACTTAATTGGTTATATAATTCATCTAACTCTTCTCGTTGTTTCATTATTGAATTGACTTCTGAGCTTGTGATAGTAGGATTAGTTAATTTGAAATGAGCTAGTTCCGCTGCATAAGCCTCAGTTTTTGTACCTGTATTTGCAAACACAACAGTGGATACTCCCATTAGTAGGCCAAGGGATAACGTTGTAATAATTATTTTTTTCATATCATTTTATTCCTTTCATTGTTTAGTATAAATAAAATGTTTTTCGATCTCTTTATTGAGACGTTTTTGCCATTTCCATAAATTTTTCTTCAATTTCATCCAATTCGAATGAATGACATATTCTGTGGTCTTCTTTATCTAAAATTCTATAGTGTTGAGATAGAATATTTTGTTGTATTTTATAACCGTTTACTTCTTTTATTTGTCGCCACCATACCTTTCCTCCTAAAGTCTTCGGGAAGTTAGTGTTGTAATGTGTAAAAGCAATCGTTTTTATAATTTCATTCACATCATCTCCGAATGTCATCTGGACTGTATTGCTCTGTTCAAAGAGTGTTACGACGCAAACTGCGCCTGCCCATGTGAGGGTGCGTCTACCCTTTTCAATTTCTACTAACGTTTTCTTTGATAAACCAATAATCTCTGACATTTTATCCTGTGATAAATCGCTCTCAACACGAATGAGTTTTAATTTTGAATTGACGAGTTCAATAAATTCTTGCTTATCCATAATGTATCTCCTTCTTTCTTGTAGTGTAAATTTACACTAAACGTGTAAATTTGTCAATGATAGTGAAAATGAATTTTTCCAATCAGTAGCTGCTGCAATAGAGAAGAAAGATCCAAGTGTTATTGTGAATAAGGATTCTAATACACATTGAAAAATTGGATGGATTTTGAGTGTGAATGAAATTTAAAGGATAGGAGAACTCATAATAGATGAAAAGAAGAAGAAAGTCCGGAGAAAAGATACAAATGAGCCGCTTTACACTCCCTTTATGTTACGGAAGTGAAGCACCATATTATTATTACGAGGTAGAGCCTTATGAAAGAGAGGGACGCTTCCATTTAACATCAGATCTTTGCGTAATGGACGATGAAAATTACTTTATTAGGGGATGTTTAGAGCTTCCTATAATTGATTACCATGAAAGTTTTATCTGGACTGTGTGGGTATCACTTAGTAAAGAAAGTTATGATAAAGTACTAGAAAAGTGGGATGAAAGAGGACGAGAAAATAGTGATCCTTATTTTGGCTGGTTATCTGTAGAAATACCAGTTTATTCAGAAACACTAAATTTAAAGACAAATATACATATAAGAGAAGTTGGAATGGCTCCGTTCATCGAATTAGAACCGACTGATCATCCTCTTACGCTGGAACAAAGAAATGGAATTACTTTAGAGAGAGTTAAAGAAATACAAGAAATTATACAACGACATAATTAGATTAGAAGAGAAAAAACGAGTGATATCACTCGTTTTTTTTTATTACACAACATTAGGATTATAAATCATTGTAAAGTGCCCTTGTAACAATTCAATATGACAAGGTGTATGAAGGGAACTTTCTCCATCTGTATCTACTTCTTTTTCTTCTTCTGTTTCAATATGAATGGATTTTGCTTTTACGTGGAAGATGTCATTTTCATTTGAGTCTTCAAATAATTTCTTTCCGATATAATCTTTAAACGCCTGGATGCCTGTTGATTTTACGACGAAAATATCAAGTGTTCCGTCATCACATTTTACGTTCGGAATAAAGGAAGGAATACCACCGAGATATTCACCGTTTCCAACCATAACAAGGACAGCTTCGTCTTCATATACTTGCCCGTCGTAAATGATTTTTACTGGGAATGTTTCAGCATTTTTTACAGTTCGAATTGTGCTTAAATAGTAACCAATTTTACCAAGCTTTGCTTTCTCTTCTGCATCGATATTGTTTGATACTTCAGAGACGAGTCCAATACCCCAAAAGTTTAAGAAGTGTTGTCCATTTGCTTTTGCGACATCAATTGGTTTTACATGTCCTTTTGTAATGAGTTTTGCTGCTTCTGCAATATTTTGCGGAACACCAAGTGTGCGAGAGAAGTCGTTGCAAGTTCCGCCTGGAATGATTGCAAGTGTAGGTCTAGTTTCAAGAGGGGCTAAGCCATTTGTGCATTCAAATACAGTTCCGTCACCACCGAAGACGATAATTAAATCTACTTTACTAGCAAACTCCTGACAATATTTTGTTGCATCACCTTGTTGTTTCGTATGTAGGATGCGTAGATCAGGAAAGGCCGTAGCAAGAGGTGGTACGATTTTCGTTAAGTTCGTATGTAAATCGCCTTGTCCTGCTTTCGGATTTACGATGAGGAGTACTTTTTTAAATTTTGTCTTTGTCATTCTTCATCTCTCCCTTTGTTTTTATAAATTACGATAGAAATAAAACTTCCACCAATAATGCATGGAAGCTTATTTGATCCCGCTATTTGCGGGCCAATAATCATTGGGGATGGACAAAATCCAATGATTATTGTTTCACTTTATTGTAATTAGTCTGTTACAACTGAAGCGATAAATGGTAAGTTACGATATTTTTCTGCGCAGTCGATACCGTAGCCAACGATAAATTCGTCTGGAATTTGGAAGCCAACATATTCAGCTTTTAAGTCCACTTTACGACGCTCAGGTTTATCAAGTAACGTACAGAATTTCAATGCTTTTGGTTTATGCATAAAGAAGTGATCTTTTAAGAAGTGAAGTGTTAAACCAGAATCGATAATGTCTTCTACGACAATTACGTTTTTTCCAGTAATGTTTACATCGATATCTTTTAATAGTTTTACTTTTCCAGTTGTTTCTGTTTGATTTCCGTAGCTAGATGCAGCGATAAAGTCGATAGTTAATTCGTTTTTAATATGACGAATTAAATCAGCAGCGAATACGAAAGATCCTTTTAATACAGCGATTACAACGATTTCTTCTCCTTCAAAATCACGTTCGATTTGAAGCGCTAGTTCTTTTACTTTTTCTTGTAATTGTTCTTCAGAAATTAAAGTGTCTTTTATTTCAATATTCATTGGAGTCCTCCTACAGTGTAAAACTTGTGAACATTTCGACTGTAAAGGATAGAAAGAAAAAAGTCAAAGAAGATATAAGGTTTTTACAGAAATCCCCACAAAATAGTCATATGATATGATATACTGATTACATTGAGAAAACGCTTCCATAAAGGGTGATTATGATGAAAAAGAAACAGTATACAAGTGTAACATTTATAAAAGCATTGCTTTTAACAATTGTTCTTGGTATGTTGGCCTACATAATTGATGTACCTGCAATTCGCATTTCACTAATTGGAATGGCTTTAGTATTAGGTGCAATTTCCCATGGTATGATGTCGCAGCTGCAAGAGGCTGGACTTGATGATATGAAAGATCCTATAGATAAGAAATGAGAAACCTTCACGTATATAGAGTGAAGGTTTTTTCGTTTCTTACAAAAATGTAAGGTGATTTGTAAGACAAATCGATAGTTGCATAGTAGTGTTTTGGATAAAATATAAGTGTAAGGTAAAAGGCAAGCATATTTTAGGTAAATTAAGTTTTAGGCACTCTATATGTGAAAAAGGAGTAGGAAGGTATGGAGAAACATTGGACGACCTTTTCTTTTTTAGCAACTAGTAACACCGTAATGCTAGCTGGAGAAACGGATTTTTTGCAGATGTTTGATCGAGAAGACGATCATTCTTCTTCTAAATTTACAATGAAATGGAGTAAGTGGAGCGATAGTTGTAAATTGGAAGAAGAGGCCCCTAACGACAGGCAAAAAATTATTTTAACAAATCCTATTAAAGCATGGGTCGTTCAATGTCGTAAGTGTAACGTCAAAAATCACTTCAAGAAAACTGAGCCGAGACAATTAGTTATCACTCCGGCCCTTTCTACTTCTCACTCACGCGAAAGTAACAAATAAATATCGAGACACACACCCGAAAAAACATCGTATATATTACGGTGTTTTTTTATTTTTCTAAAATGAAATCTTTAAATGAAATATATTTCATCTGCATCTTATATTTACATCTGTTGTTTATTCTAGTAATACATCCGGTGCGATGTGATGTGAATAAAGTATAAAAGGAGAGAAATAAAATGAAAAAAAAACTATTACCAATTTGTGCAATGGCACTTTTAACAGTAGGATATTCTTCAGTAGCGAGCGCTTCTACTGGAACGTTAACAAAAGAAGAAGCGGCGCAAGTGCAGCAAGATGCAGCGAAAAAAGACGAAGCAATTAAGGCCGGGCAAAAGAATGAAGTAGAGAAAAAGGAAGCAGCACAAGTACAAGAAAAAAGTGATATGGCTAAAAAAGAGGAAGCAATAAAAGCCGGGCAAAAGAATGATACAGCTAAAAAAGAAGTAGCGCCACAAGTGCAAGAAAAGGAAGCTCTTGCAAAAAAAGAAGCAGCAATTCAGGCCGGGCAAAAGAATGATGTAGCGAAAAAGGAAATAGCAAAACCAGCTGTAAAGGGAGAGAAATTACCAAATACAGCATCAAATAATGTAGCAATGATGGCATTAAGTGCATGTCTTGTAGCAATAGGCACATTATTTGGATTGAATCGTCGTAATAAAGTGAAGGCATAAAAATAAAATCTTTATTAGCCTATAAAGAATGGGATAATTTCATATATTAAAAATGGTAGGATGTCCCTACCATTTTTTGCATGGAGGGATTAACAGTGACGATTCTAAATCGTATTGGGTTTACGTTAATGATAGTAGGTCTATTAATGGGAGCTTATTATTCTTTTGAATGGTATAAAGGAAAAAGTTCTGCACAAGATTTGACGACGGAAGAGATTAAAAATTTTGAGCAGCAAACATCCAAGCAGCATTCTAGCGAAGTACCAGTAAACGCGCAAATACCTTCTTCTCAAATACAACATAAAGAAGGAGAAAAGGTAGCAATGTTAAATATACCGAAAATAAAGAAGAAGTTTTCTATATATTGGGGAGCGAATGATGCAACTTTGAAAAAAGGAGTTGGTATGTTCGTTAGTGATTTAACGACAACGCCATCTGGAGGAGGACATACTGTACTGAGTGGGCATCGAGATACTGTATTTACAGATTTAGGGGAGCTAAAAGAAAAGGATAACCTTATTTTGGAGTATGATAATAAAACTTACACATACGAAATTCAAAAGACATGGATTACACATGCGGATGATCGCACTGTTATTGTGAAAAAAGAAGAACCGACATTAACATTGACGACTTGCTATCCATTTGATTATATAGGGGATGCACCGGATCGATATATTATCGAGGCAAAGTTAATTACGAGCAATTCAAAATAAAATTATAAAATGCTATCTAATTAAAATGAGAGGGGGAGGCATAGAGTATGTCAAAAAACATTTTAATTGTTGAAGATGAAGATATTTTACGTGAAATATTAAAGGATTACTTTTTGAGTGAACAATATAAAGTACTTGAAGCGAGGGACGGGAAAGAGGCTTTAGTTTTATTTGAAGAAGAAGAGGTTGATTTAGTTATTCTTGATATTATGTTGCCAGAACTTGATGGTTGGTCTGTTTGCCGAAGGATTCGTAAGACGTCCCAAGTTCCAATTATTATGCTGACGGCACGTGTAGATGAAGATGATACGTTACTTGGGTTTGAGCTTGGGGCAGATGATTATGTTGCGAAACCATATAGTCCGCCTATTTTATTAGCGAGAGCGAAAAGGTTGTTAGAAAGTAGAAAAGCAAAAAAGAAACCTTTAGAGAATGAAGATGACACGTTATCAATTCATGGCATTCATGTCCATTTTCCGTCACGTACTGTTACTGTTGATGAGGCAGACATTAGTTTAACACATACAGAGTTTGAAATATTAGTGTATTTCATGAAAAACCAAGGAATTGTACTAACAAGAGAACAATTAATTTCAAGAATTTGGGGATATGAGTTTGCTGGTGATGATCGAACGGTTAATAGCCATATTCGTAATTTGCGAAATAAATTAGGAGAGAAAGCAAAGCACATTACAACTGTAGTGCGAACTGGTTATAAATTCGAGGGGAACATATGAGAAAAGGGATTGTACTTAAATTATTTACCCTTACAACAGCCTTATGCATGTTGATTTTAGCGACGATATTTATTGGACAAACGATATTTTTTAAACAATATTATGCAAATCGAAAAGTGGAAGATATTAAAGTGAATTTAGATTCCTTTGTAAAGAATTATTTAAATCATGCCGAAAGTGCAGAAGAAATTCAGAAACTGGAGCAAGATTTTTTAAGCGAAAATAATACATGGATTACGACATTAGATCAGAATGGGAATTTAAAACATGCGGATGATTTTTATTTTGAGGTAACGATAGACCGTAAGCAACAGAAGAGCTTTGGACAACAAATAATCATGATTCCCTTATACAATCTCATCAATATAGAAGAGATTGATAATAAACCGTCAAATCAGTTTTTAGACCAAGAAATTAATTTTTCTGGAGTGAAAAAAGAAGATAGTTTTATTCCATTTTCTTTCGCGTTAGGCAAGGGGAATTTAAGTGGATCTAATAAACCGTTAGAAAAAAAAATCAGTGAGATTCGAGAAGAGAAGGAAAAAAAGAAAGCGGACCAAGAACCACTTGTTAAGGAAAAGAAGCAAGTTACTCAAGAACAGGCTGCTCAAGAACGAGCTAATCAGGAACAGGGTGCTAAGATAGACGGGCGTGTTACGAAAGTACAGTTACCCGATGTAAAAGGTCCTGTGAATCCAATTTATAAAAATAGTTTATTCTTAGATAGCATAAAGGAATTTCAAACCGATTTATTATTAAAAGAGAGCAATCACATACAGTATTCAACACAAATAGTGGATTATGAAAAAAATGATATAAAATATAAATTATTAATTAAACCAATAAAAGAAAAAGACGGATCGATAGCATATATATATGCGATGGCTTCTTTGCAGCCTGTAGATGAGGCTGTACAAATGGTGCAAGATTATTACATCTATATTGTTGCGTTTGTAGTCGTTCTCATTTTTCTAGCTTCGTTCTATTACTCAAAACAAATCGCAAAACCGTTACTAAAAATAAATGATACAACAAAGAAAATAGCGCATTTAGATTTTACAGAAAAAATTCCGATTACTTCAAAAGATGAGATTGGTGATTTATCAAAAAATATTAATACACTATCTAATAAGCTACATTCACATATTGGACAGTTAGAACAAGATATTGAAAAAGAAAGAAAGTTAGAAAACACAAGGAAAGAATTTATTGCAGGTGTATCGCATGAACTAAAAACGCCGCTGAGTATTATGAAAAGCTGTATTTCCATTTTAAAAGATGGGGTAGCTGAACATAAGAAAGACTACTATTTTCAGGCGATGGAAAAAGAAGTAGACAAGATGGATATACTAATTTTGGATATGCTTGAATTAGCTAAATTTGAGTCTGGCACATATAACATGAAGATGGATTCGTTCTATATCGATGGAGTGATTGAAGAAATATGTGAACAGCTTTCATCGGAGATAGAGAAAAAAGAACTGAGTGTGCACAAACATATATGTCCAGCAGAAGTGATTGGAAATCAAAATAGAATTGAACAAGTAATTGTGAATTTTATTACGAATGCAATACGTTATACACCAGATAAAAAAGATATCATTATTTCCGCAA
This sequence comes from Bacillus cereus group sp. BfR-BA-01316, assembly GCF_022664195.1. NCBI lineage: Bacteria > Bacillati > Bacillota > Bacilli > Caryophanales > Bacillaceae > Bacillus > Bacillus cereus group sp. BfR-BA-01316. The sequence continues at coordinate 75,969 of NZ_JAKUGX010000009.1, read as the reverse complement.
TAGATGAGAAGAATCATATAAAAGTGTGTATTGAAAATAAGGGTGCCCACATTGAAGAAGAACAATTAGATAAAATTTGGGATCGTTTTTATCGAGTAGATGCGGCACGGAAACGTTCACAAGGTGGAACCGGGCTTGGCCTTGCGATTTCAAAAAACATTTTAGAGCTGCACAATGCTGAATATGGGGTCAAGAATACAGAAGATGGTGTGTTATTTTACTTCTACTTACCGAAAAAAGCGTAGACAATACATGTTACGCTTTTTTAATTTAATTTCATATTATCTTTACCTAATCTTTATTTTCAAACAGTATAATTTGGATAGAAAATGAGGTTATGTAAGGAGTAGATTAGCCGTGAATAGCAATTTACTAGGTGTGATGGTATTTATTTTCTTTTGTGCATTTATCGTATTTATTATTGATATTACTCATTGAGAGCTTTGATAAAAAAAAAGAGCGCTAATTAAGCGCCTTTTTTTTGTGAATTCATTTGATAAGCACCAATGCTTTTGAATAAGCGTGGTGAAGTTGTAAATAAAAGAATTAGTAATACAGTACATAATGTGAAAGAAGCGAGCATCGTACTACCGTTTACAATTAATGAATATAAGACGGCTGATTGCCCTTTTGGTGCATATTGGCCCCAAAAGATAATACCTGCAATAAAGTGCCAGAAATAACGTGCAAGGCTACCAATAAATGTAGCAAAGATAATATAAGCAATGGTTTTCTTTCTTTGATTATTCATTAATGTTTGCTGAATGGGCTTATAAAATAGTCCAGCAAATCCAATGAATGCGAAAGCAACGAAGTATTCAATTATTACTTGAATTGGTGTGACGATAATGGCATCTCCAACGACAATTTGCAATAATCCCCAAATTAAGCCGCCTAAGAAAGCCATTTTGAAACCCCAGCGGTATGCGATAATAAAAATAGGTATCATAGCAAATGAGATGGAACCGCCTGTTGGAAGTTTAAGTGATAATGGTAAAATATCGATAATCAAGGCGAAGGCTGCAAGAATAGCAGATTCGATCATCGCTTGTAAATTGGTGTTACGCATGTTGTCTCCCCCTAAATCCAAGTGACGCAAAAAAGAACATTATCATAGGAGGATACGAAATACGTAAATAAAAAAAGAGGTATGTATTTCGAACGTTTGCACAATCCCTGCGCTAGTATTAACTAACAGGTTCGAAGGGTCGGAACGAATTGTTCCCTCTCAGCGGTAAGGCTCCCCCTGTGATAACGAGATTCTTTATTTGCTATTGTTTATTGTAAGCGAAATGGATGAGAATGGCAAATGAACCTTGTATGACAATAAGTGAAATATAATTGTATTGAAATGTTAATAAATATGAAGCAAAAAGATATAGTCCAATTGAAATAGAGTATGATATAATTTGTTTGAAAATAATTATCATTCTCTTCTGAGGGGGAAGGTTATGAGCTTAGTAGATATTAAAATTGGTGAGAAAGTGTTAGTAAAAAGTATTCAGTCGTTAGATAATTTACTAAAGAGAAGACTGGCTGCTTTCGGTCTCGCGGAAGGAAGCGAACTTAGTCTGAAACAGAAAGCGATGTTTAAAGGTCCTTGTACATTGGAGTGTCGCGGACAGTTAATTAGTATTCGTCATTGTGACGCGAAAATGATAAAGGTGGAATTAGCGTGAATAAGGTAGCTTTGCTAGGGAATCCGAATACAGGGAAAACATCATTATTTAATGCACTTACTGGTTCTTATGAGTATGTAGGAAACTGGAGCGGTGTAACAGTAGAAAAAAAGGTTGGTAAATTAAAAGATAAGCAAGGAACATTAATTGATTTACCAGGCGTCTATGATTTGAATCCAGTTTCACGTGATGAAGGTGTCGTTACGAATTTTCTACTAACAGACGAATTTCATCATATGTTAAATATAGTGGATTCTTCACAATTTGAGCGAAATATGCATTTAACATTGCAATTACTTGAATTTGGTAAGCCAGTTTCAATTGGTTTAAATATGGTTGATGTGGCAAAGCAAAGAGGAATTGTGATTAATGTAAAAAGGTTATCAGAAATATTAGGTGTAACAGTCGTTCCTGTCATCGCAAGGACCGGAAAAGGCTGTGAAGAATTACTTACTACTCTTCATGAAGAGAAACAAAAAGAGAAAAAGCCATTCATTATTTCATATGGTGTACAAATGGATGAAGGAATCGGAGAGGTAATCGCTCTTTTAGAGACAGCGAATTATGAGCATCCGAGATGGTTAGCTCTTCAATTTCTAAGCAATAACGAAGTAGTAGAAAAAGAAATGAAAGCATTACCAATTTATAAGGAACTTATAGCCATTCGATCTCGTTTAGACGGAAAACTTGATTGTACGTTGGAGGAGCACATTTACAAAACTCGAGAAGCGTATATTGAAAAGTTAAAAACAAATGTCATGCAGCATGAGAAAGAAGGGAAAATTCCTTTTTCGGAAAAAATCGATAAGTTAATTACACATAAAATTTTAGGACTTCCAATCTTTTTAGCAGTTATGTTTTTTATTTTTCAGGTTACGTTTACGTGGATTGGTACGCCTTTATCTGATATGCTTGATGGATTTTTGGGCGGACAACTTACTGATTGGGTTACAGCTGGGCTCACAAGTGTTGGGGCTTCTGACTTTATTCAAGCACTCGTTACAGAAGGTATTATTGCGGGCGTTGGTGCAGTATTAGTATTCGTTCCACAAATCTTTGCACTATTCTTTTTCATCTCGCTATTAGAAGACTCGGGATATATGGCACGAATCGCAGTTGTTATGGATAGAATTATGGAGTTTTTCGGCTTAAACGGAAAAGCATTTATCCCAATGATTATCGGATTTGGATGTAACGTTCCAGGGATTATGGCAGCGAGAACGATTGAACAGGAAAAAGAACGTTTACTTACAATCCTTGTAACACCGTTTATGTCTTGTTCAGCACGTTTACCTGTATATGCATTATTTGCGGGAGTGTTCTTCCCTCATAGTCAGGCGACTGTTGTATTTTCTTTATATGTTGCAGGGATTGTTCTTGCATTACTCGTTACAAAAATTATGTCTCTTACTATTTTAAAAGCGGAAAAATCTATTTTCGTAATTGAATTACCTCCTTACCGTGTGCCGCAAGCGAAAACGTTATGGCTGAGCACGTGGGAGAAAGGTAAAGGATTTGTTCGTAAAGCAGGTACATTCATCTTCGGTGGTTCGGTTGTTATTTGGTTATTAAACTATGCAGGTCCATCAGGATTTGGTGTTGATATGGGAGACAGTTTCTTAGCGATGATTGGTGGATTTATCGCTCCACTATTCGCACCGCTCGGCTTTGGAACTTGGCAAGCTGGGGCATCCCTTTTAACAGGATTTTTGGCAAAAGAAGTTGTCGTTTCAACAATGGCGATTATTTATGCGGTTAAAGAAGATGTGCTAGGAAATGTAATGGGAGCACATTATACTGCTTTATCAGCGTACGCATTTATGTTCTTTGTTTTATTATATGTTCCGTGCTTAGCGACAGTAGCTGTCATTAAACGTGAAACTGGATCGGTGAAATGGACAATTTTCTCTGTCGTGTATCCATTAGTTGTTGCTTATGTATTAACGCTCATTATATACCAAGTTGGATCCTTACTCGGATTCTAGAAGGAGATGTATTGCAATGATGGTCAATATTATAATTGGAGCTATCATTTTTGGTTATGCAGCATATACGTTAGTTAATTTTGTAAAGAGAAGTAAAAAAGGAAAATGCGCAGCATGTTCTTTAAATAAATCATGTCAGTCGCAAACTTGTAGTCCGGATATGGAGCAAATTGCTCATAAATAGAAAAGAGCTTTGCGAATTTCGCAAAGCTCTTTTGTTTTACTTTTTAATTTTTACAAGTTGAGAAGCTTCTACTCCGTTGTAACCAGGGAATTCTTTACTAGGATCTTTATCGAATTTTAGTACACCTACAGATTTTTCTTCACCTTTTACATTTCCGTAAGTTGCATCGTCAACAATGGCGAACATGTCTGCATATGCACGGCCACTGCCGATAATTGTGTTTCCTTCATATTTTAATTTTGCACCATCAATTGTAGCGTTTTCTACTTTATCTTTTGCGAATAATACACCTTGCTCTGCTGTCACAGCTGGTAATTTATCAAGTGGTGTTGTGTCGTCCTTTTTATCAACTTTGCTAAGTAACTCTTTCTTCACCAGTTCTTCACCAGTTGTCTTATTCATTACAAGTACTTTTTTATCTTCTAATGTTGTAAGTTTCATTTTATAGAAGTCTTTTTCTTTCACTTCTTTTTTATTTTTATCTGTAATTTGTTGAACTTGGTCTTCTGTTCCCTACAGTACAAACCCGTTCGCTTTCTCTCCTAATAAAGAACAACCTGATAATGCTCCGAATGAAATTGCTGCTGCTAATCCGATTCCTACTAATTTTTTCATGATGTTGTCTCCTTTTTGTATGTTTTTTATAGTAAATACACTTTTTGTATTAGTCCTTAAATGATGAGAAGCATGTTTGTTATTTCGTTGCTTCTGGTATTAGTGTATAAGAAATATGGAGATGCAACTATCGAGTTAGCTTACAGTAACATTACAATTATGTAATTTAGTGAAAGTACGTAAAAATAAGTTAATTTTGAGAAAAGAAATAATAAGAATATAGTAGGAATACAATATTCTATCTAAAATGTCATATTATATTGTATGTATTTTGGAAATAACATGTAAGGACATCTTTGTTTTGCTATAATAAACACATAGGTTGTAAAAATGAATATTCTTACTGTAAAGGGAGATTTTTGAGTTTTCCAAGTAGCGAATTTGAAATATGAGGTATATCATAGGAGGAATTTGGATGTCTGTATTTAAGCGATTAAGAGATTTAACAATGTCGAATGTGTATTCATTAATTGAAAAAGCTGAAGATCCAGTTAAGATGACGGATCAATATTTACGCGATATGCAAGCGGATGTACAAGAAGCTGAGAAAAGTGTAGCAGCTCAAATCGCACTTGAGAAGAAGTTTAAATTATTATTTGAAGAGCAAGAAGCACTTGTGAAAAAACGCGAAGAGCAAGCTCATATGGCTGTTCAAGCTAGTAACTTAGATCTTGCGCGCCGTGCATTAGAAGAAAAACAAAATGCAGAGCAAAAGATGAATGAGTATAAAGCAAGCTATGAGCAAAACAAAGCAGCTGCTGATAATCTTCGTGCGAAGTTAGAAGAAATGCGTAAGCAATTAACAGAGCTGAAAAATAAACGTGAAACACTTGTTGCGCGTGTAAATGCAGCGAAAGCACAAAAGAATATTAATCAGGCGATGTCTGGATTCGATTCAAATTCAGCAAAAGCTGGTTTAAGCCGTATGGAAGAGAAAGCCCTTCAATTAGAGGCTGAAGCAGAAGCGAGCGGTGAAGTTTACAAAAAAGAAAAGTCATTAGATGATGAATTCGCAAGCTTAAACAAAAATTCTGCTGTTGACGATGAATTATCCCGTATTATGAAGCAGTATGAGAAATAATATAGAATAGACAAAGAAACCGACATGTCTGAAGAGAATTCATGTCGGTTTTCTATTACCTTTTAGAGGAGGTTTTGCAATGACGTGGACGAATGTTTTAGCCATGCTTGTATGGACTGGAGCGAGTGCGGTACTTTTATTTGCAATTATGTGGGTTGATTCGATTTTTACAAAATACAATGATTTAAAAGAGATAAAAAATGGAAACACAGCAGTGACAACGCGTTTCGTTATGAAATTATTCGCTCAAGGATACATTTTGTCACAATCGATTACGAAAGCGAATGATTTATGGCAAGCGCTTCTTGCCTCAGCAGTTTCTTTCGTTATTTTATTAGTTGTAGAAATGTTCATTGAATTTGTGTTAAAGAAAATGTCTGGTTTAGATTTAGAAGAAGGAACGAAAGAAGGCAGCGTAGCACATGCGTTGTTAGCTGGTTCATTACATATTGTTGGTGCACTAATTTTAGGTGCTTGTTTATAAAGAGAAAAGGAGGGGTAGATTGTGAGTTTATTTAAACGTATTAAAAATATAATGAAGAGCCCCGAGCCGCCGAAACCAGAAAAGAGCCTTTTAACGTTAGCTCCTGGCGATATGATTGAAGTTTCGTTAGTAATGTACGAATTAACTGGGAAAACGAGCATGCATTCTCGCAAGGAGATTGTTTTAACCTTACAGGACGGGAAAGATATTCGTTATTTGAAAATTGAAGACCGTGAAAATACGTATTACAAATTGTATACACCGATTGATGGTCGTTTAGATTCAATCGATGAAATTCCGACGACGATTGAAATGGATGATATAGAGTATCATATGGAAGAACAATATAATGGACGTGTTGTTGTTATGGGAAAAACACCATTCGCTGCTTCAGAAGAACGGTACGTATGGGAATTCCAATCTGATAACCGCAAATTATTACGTGTTGAATGGCAAAATGGTCGCACAATGATGTATGAGGGAGAAGCAATTATTCCTGCTGATGTACAAATCATAAGAGCAACATAAGGGGGGCGTAATCATGTCAAACCGATTGTTTACCATGATTAAATCGTTCGTGATCCCTATACTTGCTATCGTTACATTACTTGTTATTGCCGGCTATGCTTTATCGGGCTGTCAAAGTGGTCAGGCGAAGTCAATTCAAGACCGTTATCCGCTAGAGTCTGTCGCAAAGGATGGTAAACAAGAATCTTACGTGTATAGGGCTGCTAATCGGTCAGTTCCTGAAGTCGCAAAGGAACTTATAGCCGAAAGGAAACCGAAGCAAGCATCTAAAGAAGACGAAAATCAAATGTTCCTCGTTTATTCTGATAAAATGTATAATTTGCAAAAGGATAAAGAGAAACCATCTGATACGTTAATTGAAATAAGTAATGAAGAATTTGTCCGTCAAAATTACCAACCATCCTTCTTACAAGGATATATTATGGGGAGTATATTAAACGATATATTCGGTTCACGGAAATCATCATACGGTGATTATCGCGGATATAACGACAGACAAAATCATAAACCGGTTATCCCGGAAAGACCACCTACGAAAGAAGAAAAGAAAACCCCGCCTCCAATTACGAAGGAAGGGAAAGGATCTATTATTAAGCGAGGCGATAATGTAGATCCGAAATCATCTGTAGGTGATAAAGGAAATATTACGGAAAAAGGAAGTAAAACGACGCCTCCGCCTTCTACCGGAAGCAAAGGGAAAATTACGAAAACGCCAGGTGGATCGAGCGGATCTGATGTGAAGCCGAAATCATCTATTAAAACCCCGCCAAAGAATACGTCTCCCCCGAAAACGAGGGTTGGTGGTTCAGGGAAAATTACGAAGAGAAGATAGCATAGAGACCGAAAAGTGGAATTTACTTTTCGGTCTTTTTTTATGGTAATTAATTCCTTATAGCTGGTACACTTAATACATAAGGAGGGATTAGTATGACTATGTACAAAAGATTTAGTTTGATTATGTTCCTCGTCTTATTCTTGAGTTTGTTCATTAGTACAACGATGAAATTTCACTTTATAGTAGGTATTGTATGGATAATATGTACATGTACTCTCTTTCTGTATTTTCCGCTTCGCTTTCAACATGAAGTGAACGCCTTTCAAAAGTATGTAGATTGGATTAAGAGTGGGAGACGGTGGGGTGAGTGAAAATATATCAATAAAAAAGCCTTCTCATTAGAGAAGGCTTTTAACTATTAATGAATATCATGCTTCTTGAAATTACCGCCTTTTACTTCAGCTACGTCATAAACTGTAATAAAGGCATTAGGATCGATTTCATGAATAAGTTCTTTCATTTTACTTTCTTCTAAACGGTTAATTACACAAGAGATTTCTTTAAATTTCTCTCTTGAATAACCGCCGTAAACTTCATTGTATGTTGCGCTTCGGCCTAAACGATCACGAATTGTTTCTACTATTAATTCAGGCTCTTTTGTAATGATTTTAAACGTTTTAGAACCACTTAAACCTACTTCAACAATATGAATCACTTTAGAAGCGATAAAGTAAGCAATCGCCGAAAGGATAGCTCCTTGAAGACCAAATACTGTTGAGACAAAAATAAAGACAAACATATTTAAGAATAAAATAAGGTCACTTGTTCCAAATGGTAACTTTCGAGAAAGTAATACGGCTAGCATATCGATTCCATCTAATGCCCCGCCGTTACGTAATGCGAGTCCCATACCAAAACCGATAATAATACCACCAACAACAGTAATTAAAAGTGTATCGCCCTCAATAATTGTTGGTACTCCGTGCATGAGAACGGTACCTACTGCTAGCGAAGCAATCCCGATAATAGAATAAATTGCAAAGCTTTTACCGATTTGTTTATATCCTAACCAAACGAAAGGGATGTTAACGACTGCGATTAGAAGTCCTAATGGTAACCCGAATAATCTTGAACTAACGATACTTAAACCAGTTACACCACCGTCTGATACGTTGTTTGGAATTAATACGGCTTCTAATCCGTACGCTGTGATAAATGCCCCAATAATAATCATCAAAGCTTTTAAAGCGATTTTCAGCTTATTGGGCTTGTTTTTCATAATTTTCTCCATATAATTTCCTCGTTTCAAACTAGTTTCTTATTTGTTACATAATTCACATCTAAATTTCATTTTAACATTTTATTTGAAAAAATTCTCCTTTAATGGATGTATGCAGGAAATATTATCACCATATTACCATTAAAATATTTTTGGAATTCGTAAAAGAAATCCCATCCTTTCAAAGGATGGGAGGTTGTTAAGAAAATATAAAACTAACTACTGTTAGGAATAAAGAGAATCCTAAAATAGTTCCGCACACTTTCATATGTCGTTTACGTCCCATAACGACGATTGCAACATATTCGCGAATCATTGCGTTAGGCCAGTAATAAAATGCTGTTTTTGATCCGATTCCTTGGCTATTCAGACTGGCTTGTTTTGCATATATACCAGCTCGGAAAAGATGGAAATTATTCGTTGTAAAGATACTTTTATACTTACCTTCAGGCTTTAATGAATCCATAATTTCTTTAGAAAACAACATATTTTGATATGTGTTTACAGAGCGATTTTCTTGTAAGGTATGTTCAAAAGGAATTCCTTTTTCAACAGCATAATTTTGCATTGCTTCTGCTTCTGGAAGGTTTTCATCTGGACCTTGTCCACCAGAGAAAATGATTGTTGGCGGTGTAGTAACAGCTGCTTGTTTCCAATAGAAGTCGATTGCTTTATTAATACGACTTGCAAGTAACGGCGGTACTTTATCGTTAATTAAGCCGCTGCCAAGAACGATGATGAAATCTTGATTACGTCTTGGTCTATTGAATTGGTATAGAAAATAAGCACTTAAGAAGTTAGATAAATGTATAAAGAAATACATAGTTATAAGAGAAATGGCAGCAAAAATAAATTGAAAGTGTGTTGAGACTAAACTTGCTGGATTTATGATAGGGAGTAGCATAAAGAATAAAATCCCTAAAGCTGCAATTAAAGTTAAAGAGTTTGTAAAGCGTCTTCCTTCACGCTTCATCAAGATTCTCGCATTAAGAAATAGCCCAAACATTAAAGCGACTATAGCAAAAGGTATCATTAAAATTAGTGCTATCATAGGAATAATAACGATAAAATGTAAAGCGTTATTACCAGATGCAAACGAGACGATTGCACAAAATAATAGAAATGAACAGAAAAAGGCATTAAATAAAAAGCCATTTATTATTTTTCGTGGATCTTTTAAGTAAGAGATAAGAAAAATAATAAACAATATAAGAGGAATGATTCCGAAAAACATAAATGTTGTACACCTCAATTTTTATAATGTTTTGTAATACTTTCTATATTACATGATTTTATAATTGTTTAATTAAAAAATAAGGATTTGGAATTTTCTCAATAAATACTATAGATAAATATGGTAAAATATATTCAAGGCGAGATATTAAAAGTAAAATGGTTTAGAGGGCACTCTGTAGAGTGTCTTTTTCTTTGAAATATGTAATTTTGCATATTTTGTTCCTTTTTAATGAAAGAGGATTAAAATATAAATTGTGGGTACACTCTATAAAGCAGAATTGTATACAAACATTAGCCTCTACTCTTTTTGTATCTAACAATCTTGTAACGATTAATGATTCTGTTTTCTAGTGTGTGTTTACGAAAAGTGGGATGGGTTATATATAAACAGGGGAAAGGGTGTCTTCTTGAAAGGTACCTTTTTAATGTTTAGTATAGATAGTTTCCACTATTAAAGTAGTGGAAACTATCTATACTAAACATTAGCAATCTTCCGTATAAAGATTATCAATTTACTATATATTCCAGTGGTGATAAGCTACATATGAAAGGCTTTCTTTTTCAAAATATTACCCCTAATAAAATTTTGAAGAAGTCAACTGTCTCCAAACTTGCCATTCATGATATGAGAAAAAGCACTCTTCTGAGTGCTTTTTCTCATATAAATAAGCTATTTTTATAGGCATTTTTCATACACTGGAAGTAACGAAATGAAAGTAGGTGATAAAATGCCAGCTATTGTTGAAGGGGTTATTATTGAAAACTGTAACGGGACAATTAACTTAGGTGATAAATATAACGTACATCCAATTGAAAAAACGAAAGCTTATAACGGATCAGGATCTTCAAATACCGGACTAAATGTGAGGACATTCAGTGGTATTAGTACGGCAGATGTAAGCGATAGCGATGTGTATGACCAAGTAATTCAATCTACGTTATAATTTTTATATGTAAAATTGCATAAATTGATGTGTTTGCCCTGTGATACAATTGAGCTGTTAGTGATTCTTCTTTATCATAGTTGTTAGATTAGAAATGTAACATCTTATCGAAAATCATACGTATAAGTAAAAAAGACACTTCGCTCGAAGTGTCTTTTTCATTTTAGTGATACCCTTTAGCAGAGTCTTTATGAATTTTATTTTTAAATATGCTGTAGCTCCAAAGTTGGTAACCGATAACGATCGGTACCATGACTATTGCAACGAAGAACATAATTTTTAAGTTTAATTCACTACCGGCTGCGTTATATAACGTTGTACTGTATGCGTCGTTAATACGTGATGGTAGCATTCTAGGGAACATACCTGCAAAACCAGTTGTCATAAACATTGCGATTGTTAAGCAAACGAATGTGAATGCAAGGCCGATTTTATGTTTGTACACCATAATAAGTGCGAGTACACTCATTAACATTGCAAGTACTGGAAGAATGAATAGTACAGGATATTCCGTAAAGTTTTGGAATAAATTTGTACGATTTGCAGTTGCGACATAGAAGATAGCTAAAATGATAGCAGCTGCCATTGAAAATGGTCTTGCGATTTTATAAGCACGATCAGATACTTCGCCAGTTGTTTTAATCATAATCCAAAGGGCACCAGATACGACGAATATAGCAGTGAAGAAAAGACCACCTAAAATACCATAATGGTTTAGTAAGCTAAGTAAAGTTCCTTCATAACCATCTTTTCCGATTTGCAGTCCGTAATACAGGTTAGCGAATGTAACACCGAATAAGAAGGCGATTAGGAAACTACCACTTGTAAATGCCCATTTACAAGTTTTTTGCCAAATTGGTGAATCGTCTTTATGCATAAATTCAAGTCCAGCGGCACGAGCAAATAGTGCCAGTAATACTAAAAATAGTGGTGTATACAGGTAACTAAACATATTTGCATATGTGATTGGGAAGGCAGCGAATGTTGCGCCACCAGCTGTAATTAACCATACTTCATTACCACCCCAGAACGGACCAATAGCTTCTTGTAATTGATTTCGTTCTTGTCGGTCTTTCGCAACGAATGGGAAAATCATCCCGTTACCGAGTGCGTAGCCATCAAGAATGAAGTAAACTGTCCAAATTACGCCCCATAAACCGAACCAGATGACTGCAAGCATATCATGAGACATGAGCTGTACCTCCTTCAGTAGCAGGTTCTTCTAATGCAGCTGGTCCTTTTTTCGCGAACTTCAGCATTAAGTATACGTCTGCAATTAAGAGTAGAGTGTAGAACAATATTAAACTAATTAATGAGAACCAAATTTGTGGAACTGATATAGGTGATACAGATTCTGCTGTACGCATCAGTTTATATACTGTCCATGGTTGACGACCTACTTCAGCAACAATCCAACCAGCGTTAATTGCAATATAAGGAAGTAAGACAGACCACATTGTAATTTTTAAATAGCGTTTTGAGTTTTCTAGTTTTCCTTTTCGGTTTAAATAGAAACCGAACCAAGTTAATGCCATAAAGAACATGCCAAGTGCAACCATTAAGCGGAAGCTATAATACACGAGGTTAACGTTTGGACGATCTTCTTTCGGAATATCTTTTAAACCAACAATTTCTCCATCAAATGAATTTGTATAGAAGAAACTGCCGAGTTTTGGAATAGTAAGGAATTCAAAGTTCTTTTCATTTTTTACATCAGGAATTTGAATGATTGAGAAGCCTTGTCCTTTTCCAGTTTCCCAAACAGCTTCCATTGCAGCCCCTTTTGCTGGTTGATATTTAGCTGCTGATACACCAGATTGGTGTCCCATAAAAGGTGTAATAGTTGCTGCGAATAATCCTAACATTAAACCAAACTTAAATGACTTTTTGAAGAATTCTACTTCATTTTTACGTAGTAAATGATAGGCACTAATTGCCATAACGAAGAAAGCACCGACAATATAACAACCAATTACAGTATGGAAGAACATGTTCCAAGCATATGGATTTGTAACAAGTGCCCAGAAATCATTTAATTCAGCACGGCCGTTACGTACTACGTAGCCAACAGGATTTTGCATAAATCCGTTTGCTGTAATAATCCAAAGGGCAGAAATATTTGTTCCAAGTGCAACCATCCACATACAGAAAGCACGGAACTTTGGTGAGATTTTGTCTTTACCGAATAACCATATTCCCATGAAAGTAGATTCTAAGAAGAATGCAACGAGTGCTTCGATTGCGAGAGGTGATCCGAAAATATCTCCCATATATTTGGAGTACTCAGACCAGTTTGTTCCAAATTGGAATTCCATCGTAATCCCGGTTATAATCCCCATTACGAAGTTAATTGTAAATAATTTACCCCAGAAATTTGCCATTTTGCGGTATGTTGGATTCAATGTGCGGGCGTATTGAGTTTCCATACATGCTACTAAAATAACAAGTCCGATTGTCAAAGGTACAAATAAAAAGTGATAAAAAATAGTAATTGCAAATTGAAAACGACTCAGTAACAGAACGTCGGACATAATAAATATTCACTCCTTTTTACATTATCTACAGTTAGTTTATAGTGAGAATAGGGGTAAAGTATGTGTGACTTGTTACAAAGCTGTGTGTATATTTTGAAAGAATTATGTCGGTTATCTGAAAATATATTGCTTTTATAATAAAACAATATCCTTTTTGAGTTTTTCATATTTTGGTACACTATCTATGTAGTGTAAATGAGAGAAAAGAGGGTTTTTACTATGAAGTCATTAGAAGAGATTTTACAATACAATGAAAAGTTCGTTGAAGAGAAAAAATACGAAGAGTATGAAACAGGAAAATTTCCAAATAAAAAAATGGTAATTATTTCTTGTATGGATACTCGTCTTGTTGAATTATTACCGAAAGCAATGAATATGCGTAACGGTGATGTGAAAATTATTAAAGTAGCAGGTGCTGTTATTTCACATCCATTTGGTAGTATTGTACGTAGTGTTTTAGTTGCTGTATATGAGCTTGGTGCTGATGAAGTATGTATCGTTGGTCATCATGATTGTGGGATGGCAAAAATTCAAGCGAGTAGTACAATTGAAAAAATGAAAGAACGTGGTGTAACAGGGGAGAAATTAGATACACTTCGCTATTCTGGAATCGATTTAGAAAAGTTTTTACGAGGATTCTCTAGCGTAGAAGAAAGTGTAGAACATAGTGTTTCGGTACTTCGCAACCATCCGTTACTTCCTGAAGAAGTACCTGTTCACGGTCTTGTTATAGACCCTGACACTGGAAAATTAGATCTAGTTGTGAATGGTTACGCCAATTAAGAATTTACTTTGTCATCCTTTTTATCTGGGACAGGATCAAATCCTCCTGGATGGAAAGGATGACATTTTAATATACGCTTACATGTAAGCCAAAAACCTTTGAGCGCACCATGTTTTTGAAATGATTCTAATCCATAATGAGAGCAAGTTGGATGAAAGCGACATGTTGGCGGTGTCATTGGAGAAATGAACTTTTGATAAAAGCGTATAATACCGATAAAAATCTGTTTCATAATGGTCTCCTTTTCAGCATAGTCTTAAAGTATTATAGCACGACCGTACATAATTCTTTACTAATACGAAATTCCGTTATATCATATTGGATATAACGGAATTAAATTAAAAGCGGGAGAGATGTTGTATGCCATCAGTAGAAAGCTTTGAATTAGACCATACGATTGTAAAGGCGCCTTATGTAAGACATTGCGGAGTTCACATTGTAGGTAGTGACGGTATTGTAAATAAATTTGATATTCGTTTTTGCCAACCGAACAAACAAACGATGAAACCAGATGTGATTCATACGTTAGAACATTTATTAGCATTTAATTTACGTAAATATATTGATCGTTATCCGCATTTTGATATTATCGATATTTCACCGATGGGTTGTCAAACAGGATATTATCTTGTTGTAAGCGGGACACCAACAGTTCGTGAAATCATTGATTTATTAGAACTAACATTAAAAGATGCGGTTCAAATTACAGAAATTCCAGCTGCAAATGAAACACAGTGTGGCCAAGCGAAGCTTCACGATTTAGAAGGAGCAAAACGCTTAATGAACTTCTGGTTAAGCCAAGATAAAGAAGAACTTGAGAAAGTGTTTGGATAGAAGGAAAAAACTGCCTGTGAAAGGGCAGTTTTTCTTTTTTATGCTTGATGTTTAAATGTAAATAATTCATTTTCTGATACGCTCGATGCAATATCAGTCTTACTTTCCACAGGTTCATCTTTCAATTTTGCTTTTTGTATCGCGGATTGAATACTATCGGTTATTTGGTCATGTAAATAGATTGTGTCCCAAAATAAATAAAATTAACGCAGAAACGAGGAAACAAAAGAATGCTTTCTGTTTTCTATTTTGCTGTATTTCATCGATACCTAAAAGAATAAGCGTTACACTTAAAAGAAGGAATACATAGGGGAAGAGCATAGAAAATTGTGCAAAAAGACTAAACAAAGCAAGGATACAAGCGATAGTAGATATTAAGATTCGAAGGTTTGTTAGCATGGTATCCTCCTTAGTAGAAGTGTTGTTATCGAGAGAAAATAATTACAATGGCAACGATTAAAGTGAATACACCAGAAAAGAAAGAGAGTGTACTATTTACTTTCTTTTGTTTCTTTTTTTCTTCTGCGCTCATGATGAAAGTCATAATAGATAAGGCAATAAGCATATAGGGCATAATAACAAGCGGATTTGTAAACATTCCGGATAGAGCGAGAGCGATGACGATAAGAGCGGATATAATGCGAAATGTTTTTAGCATACTATTCTCCACCTTTTTTGTTTTTTAGATTGTCCTCAAATTTATTACCTGTTCGAAAAAGCCAAATTGGTGAAAGATAATAGTCAGTAGGTGATTAAAAGTACATGTTACCTTTAGCGAAAGTAGATCGATATTAAAACGAAGAACATAAGAATAGAAACGAAAAAATACGGAATACTCATTGATTTTCGTCCGGATTTCAGTTCATTAATTCCTAGAAGAATAAAGAAACAACTGAGAGTAAATTGTATGTATGGGAGAAGTGTGAAATTATCAGTAATAAAAGAATAAGTGCAAAGAGAGAGTATGAGAAGCATAAAAAGCATGAGAAAAATCCTTAATCCTTTTAGCATGAAGTCACTCTCCTGCTATCTTATGTATGTAATGATAAGAACAATCCACAAGAAAGAACCAGCAACAATACAAATAAATCCGGTTCCTGAATCCTTCTTTTTTATTTGCTCAATTGAGATGAGAAACATTAAAGCTCCTAATAGAAATTGTGAAAGTGGTAGAAAGTTATTTTGACCTGTTAGTAAACCAATTGTGGATATGATTATTACAATGAACGCAATTAGTAAGCGTAGTATGCGAAGCATATTATGAATTCTCCTTACTGTTTTTTGTATAAGGGTTATCTTCTGGTTTATCAACGGAATGTTTATATGCATAGCCTTTATTAATTGTCATGACGGAGAGTACTAATATGATCAGTACGATTATAATGCCGATAATTAATATTTTGAGCATGAAATCCCTCCTTTTCTTTATTTTACATAATTTTGTAATTAATGAAAACAATAGAAATTAAAAGGATGAAAGAAGGGTGTTACATGGAGAATAAAAAAACATATTATATATCAGTTGGAAATGGTCAAATTTCACAAGTGAAGACGGCGGATACGTATAATTTTGAAATTTATGCAAATGACGAAGAGATTACGGAGTTAAGAGAGTATTTTGATCAAGCGTATGAAGAGGACTTAGGTTCGTATGTACGTTCCCACGTTCCATTCGTTGAGTATCATCACGATTCGAATAATGATCGATATGATGAACAACTACAAAAAGCATATAAAATGATTTATGATCTAGGGAATCATGAAACAAAAGAATTAGTCGCGCAAATGGGAATAATCAATGGATTGTAATTGGATAATATTATGCAGAAAAGCGAGAATATGCTACAATTTGTGGTAGGAAAAACTTGTAACCATCAATAGGGGAGTAATGGCATGTACAAATTTAAAGATTATTACCACAACACTGTACAATTATCGTTTGAACGTTATCCATTTTCTCCTGAGCCAAAGCATGTTTGGGTTGTATGCCGGTACGGGGATCAATGGTTATTAACGCATCATTTACGCCGCGGTCTTGAATTTCCAGGTGGTAAAGTAGAACTCGGGGAAACACCGGAAGAAGCGGCAGTTCGAGAAGTTCATGAGGAAACCGGCGGCATAGTTTCTGATTTAACTTACTTAGGACAATATAAAGTATCCGGAAAAGACAAAATAATCATTAAAAACATTTATTTTGCAACAATTAGTGGGGTAGAGCAGCATACGCATTACGAAGAAACGAAAGGGTCTGTTTTATTAAAAGACATTCCTGATAATATTAAAACTGATAGAAAATTTAGCTTTATTATGCGCGATGATGTATTAGCGCGTACAATGAAACATATAGAAGAAATCGGCTGTTTTACGAAGTAAAATGGCCGGTTTCTTTTTTGTTCCAAAAAATGGTGTGAATATATCTTTACATTATGGGCTATTCTCCACTTCTAAAAGCGAAAGAACTTCTAATAAATCATCCACCACACGTGAATGTTCAAAGTCACCCCAAAATAAATCTCTCGCCCAAACGCCAAGAATCCCTACTTGTTCAGAACCAAGCACATCGTTTTCAGGATGATCCCCAACGTACATACATTCTTCCGCGTTTACGTTTAGCTTTTGCAAAGCTCGTTCGAAAATTTCTCGGTGTGGTTTTTTAATTCCTTCTGCTTCTGAAATGAGAATTGTATTTGTATACGTATGTATGTTTAAGGCGCGAAGGTTGTTCATTTGAAAATCAGTAAAGCCGTTTGTAATAATACCGATTTTTATATTTTGCTGAGTTAGTCGTTGAAGTAATTCATGCATGTTTGGGAGAGGAATGCAGTGATGTTGAAAGTTTGTAATGTAGTCATGCAGCAGTTGCTCTGCTGTTAAAGTGTTAATGCCGTATTCAGAAAGAAGAGAATCGTATACTCTATCCTTCCACGTATATCCATTATTATCGAGTTCAAGAAAACGAGAACAATACTCGGCTTGTTCTATGTTTATAAAATGAAGAGAAAAGCGATTGTATTGGTCGTGAATAAATCGTACTAAAGATTGACGACGATCTAATAGTGTCCCATCTAAATCAAATAGCACCGCACGAATCATATGTAACCTCCTCAAAGTTTTTATAAATAATTATCGCATATTTGTGAAAAAATGATTATCATATTTTTGTAGACTGTAACGACGGAGGTTCAAATGAAAGAACTATATGGTGGGAAATTAGTTTGTTTTATACTTTCAATTGGCTTAGTAGCTGGATGTGATATGGCGGAAAAAACTTCGAAAAGAGAGAAAAAAGATGTGTGCGAAACGGCAGAAGAATGCACACAAATAGGTGATAAGACGCTTCAAAAAGTATATAAAAAGATAGATGGACTTTCAGAACTTGAAGTACTAGAGGATTATGATTTAGAAGGACATTCAAGTAATGATATGAAAGAAGCGGAAATGAAAAAAGAGGATGATGAAAATTATTTCTTTTTAGCTTCTTATTATATTGATGGTGATGAAATTGTAGATCCTTATTTCGATAAACTAGATCGCAAACGATTGAATAAGGTTTTTGCGGAGGATAAGGACGCGAAAGAAGAAGTATTAAAGCAACGTCAAGATAGGGATTATCATGAATCGTTATGGGAGATGTATAGCACGCTTATTCCAGCTAAATATCGCACTGACATAAAAGAGTTTGACATGGTAACAGATGGTTACGACGGAATTGTCGCCCACGTTATGCCGAGTAGGGAGTATCCGAAAGAGTGGACCATTAGTTTAGATACGCTTGATTCTGCAGTAAATGTCGATCAAGTGATGAAAACATTAATACATGAGACGGCTCACGTATTGACACTGGGACATAAACAAATACCAGTAAATGAAAAATACTTAAAGGCTTTTGAAGAAGATAAAGATATTTCATCATACCAAAATAAATGTAAATTTCTTTTCTTACAAGAAGGATGTGCGAAGGAGAGCTCTTATATAAATCAATTTTATAATTTGTTCTGGAAACCAATTGACCAGGAGTGGACAGAAAAGAAAGTGGAAGAAAGCGAAGAAACTCAAATTGAATTTTTTAAGGAAAAGCATGGTGAGTTTGTTTCACTGTATGGAACGACAAATGTAGCGGAAGATATCGCCGATACATTTACAGCGTTTATTTTACAAGATTCAAAAAAGGTGAAAGAAGGAACAGAATTAAAATATAAAAAAATTGCCTTCTTCTATCAATTCCCCGAGCTTGTAAAAATGAGAGCGGAAGTGTTAGCAGGATTATATGATATTTCAAGGGATATAGAGCAGTCATAGTTTAGTGGTAATTATTTGTTGGTAAGTCGATAAAATTGGATTTATGTTCGATCAAATGAAAACGTGAGGATGTTCTGTTCTTTGCGTTTCTTTATATTGATAAGATTGAAAATTCTGTCTTTTTTTAAAAAGGAAGAAGGAACTGAATCATTAAAAGAGAATTAGTATAAAAACGTCACAAATTAGACACAATTATAATGCGTATATTGTAGGGACTATAAGTTTACTCTCAAGGAGGTAATGAAACGTATGAAAACGATTCTTGCTGTTGCTGGTCTCATTTGGGTAATGTCTCACGGTTTTCCGATTTTTGAAGGAGAGCAAATTCGTAGTGCATTAAATAAAGAGTTTAATGATTATCATATTATTGATCGAAAAGATAATGTCGTTACGGTGCGTGTGAAAGATTGTTTCCATACAGTTACGGTTGCTAATGGGAATGTTACAGATGATTCGAAAATGTGTGATAAAAAGTAAAAGAAAGAAGCTGACTCTAGCGTATCGCTCTAAGTCAGCTTTTTTTTCGTTTTCCAATAAGGAGTTTTTCAAATGCCTCGACAAATACATACATAAGAGTTGCGAGGACGCAAGTGAGCAATACACTGAGTAAGACGAGTGTGAAGTTAAAGACTTGGAATCCATAGCTAATTAAATAGCCAAGTCCTTGTTTAGAAACGAGGAGTTCCCCGAAAATAACACCGACCCATGATAAGCCAACATTCACTTTTAACGTTGAAATAATTGCAGGGAAAGATGAAGGGAGAATAACGTGCTTATAGCATTGCCATTTATTTGCGCCAAATGTGTCCATGACCTTAATATAGTTGGAATCGACTTCTTGAAATGCGCTGTAAATAACGAGAATAGTAATGATGATGGAGATGATTACCCCCATTGCGATAGAGGATGAAATATTTGGACCGAAAATAACAATGATGATTGGACCGAGTGCAACTTTTGGCATTGCATTTAGGACGACGAGATAAGGATCAAGTACGCGAGCTAAAAGTGGCATCCACCAAAGGAAAGTAGCAATAATAGCTCCGAGTACAGTTCCGAGAATAAAACCTACTCCGGTTTCAAGTAATGTCGTCCATATGTGAATCCAAAGTGAACCGTCAATCCATTTCGTTAAGAAGAGATCCCAAATACTTGAAGGAGAGCTAAAGAGTAAAGGATCAATCCATTCTTTTTTACTAGCTATTTCCCATAGTGCAAAGAAAAGAACAAGAAGTACAAGTTGTAAAGAGCGAGCTAACCATGCATGTTGTCTTTCTTTTTTCCGAAACTGTTCATGTAGTTGTTTTATATTATCCAAGTCGTTCCAACTCCTTCCATATTTCTTGGAAGAGGGATGGGAAGTCATGGTGGTGGCGTGCTTCTAACGGCGATAAGGAACGGATACTTTCTGGGACGATGAACGTTTTTGCAATTTTTCCAGGGTTCGCCTGCAGCAAATAAATACGATCACTCATCGCAATTGCTTCTTCAATATCATGTGTCACAAGTAGGGATGTTTTCTTATAGTTACGTAGTAATGTAAAGACGAGATCTTCTAGTTTTAATTTTGTTTGATAATCAAGAGCGGAAAATGGTTCATCTAGCAATAAAATTTTTGGATCGGTCGCTAATGTTCGAACGAGTGCAGCACGTTGGCGCATACCGCCGGATAGTTCACGAGGGTATTGCTGTTCTATATCATATAAGCCGACTTGTTTTAAAAGCTTTAATGTATGTTCTTTCGTATTTTCATCATAAATTTTTCGAATATGAAGTCCGAGCATAATATTTTCTTCAATTGTTTTCCACGGAAACAAGTAATCTTGCTGGAGCATATAGCCCATAGATGGGGTCTTAGTTGTAATCGGTTCACCATCTAAAAATACGATGCCTTCAATTGGATCAAGTAGCCCTGCGATGATGGAGAGGAGCGTTGTTTTCCCACAACCACTTGGACCAAGGATTGAAATAAATTCGCCTTCTTCTACTTGCAAACTCATATCTTCAAGAATAAGTTTGGCATTTTCTTTTGCAAAAAAGCAGTGAGAAACGTTACGTATTTGTAAAAAGCTCATACACTTCGCCTCTATTTCTTAATAACGCTTTCGGCAATTTTTGTATTGACGAGCGCTTCATGTGGAACTTCTTTTTGTAATTCACCAGCTTCTTTCATAATCGTTTGGAGCTGTTTCCATTCTGCATCATCTAATAATGGATTTGTCGCATATGAATGTTGTTTTTTGTAGCGCTCAATTACTTTCACTGAAATGTCTTTTGAAGTGTTTTTAAATAGTGGTGAAACGGCATCGGCAATCTCTTCTGGACTATGTGTATCAACCCATTGCTGCGCTTTATATAGTGCGCGCGTGAATTTTTCTGCAGCAGCCTTATCTTTCTTTAAGAAACTTTCTTTTGCCATAAACGTTGTATAAGGAACAGTACCAGATTCAGCCCCGAAAGATGCGACGATATAACCTTTTCCTTCTTTTTCAAGTATACTTGCAGTCGGTTCAAAGAGCTGTACAAATTCTCCTGTACCAGATGCAAAGGCATTTGCAATGTTAGCAAACTCGATATTTTGAATTAAGTTCGTATCTTTGCGAGGGTCAATGCCATTTTTCTTTAAAACATATTCTCCAACCATTTGTGGCATACCGCCTTTACGCTGTCCTAAAAACGTAACACCTTTCACGTCATTCCAATTAAAAGAGTCTAATTTTTTACGTGAAACTAAAAATGTGCCATCTGTTTGTGTAAGCTGCGCAAAGTTAATGATAGGGTCTTTTGCTCCTTGTTGATGAACATAAATGGACGTTTCTGAACCAACGAGAGCAATATCAATTCCGCCGGATAAAAGGGTGGTCATCGTTTTATCTCCGCCAGCGGTTGTTTGTAAGTCAATATTTAAACCTTCATCTTTAAAAAATCCTTTTTCAATTCCAACATATAATGGTGCGTAGAAAAGAGAGTGGGTGACTTCGCCAACGCGAATTTTTTGAGCTTGTTCTTTCGTACTTTCCTTTGTACTACTACAAGCAACGAATGTGAAAACAGCTAGTAACATGATGCAAAAAACGGTTATTAATTTTTTCACTATATGACACCTCCTAGAAGTCAATCTACAAGCATAATATGTAGGTAAGTGCCCATATGTGAGTATATATAGCAGGAATTTTTTGGGTAGTAAAGAAGTAAAAATATAAGGGGTGATAAAATGGATTATGAATACGATGATAGTGTACATTTACATCTTGATTATTTCGGAACTGAATGTGATATGGAATCGATTGCTTATAAGAGGAAGCATGAAGACGTATGGGATGTGTATTTTAATTTTGGAGCATACGGTATTCAGAAAGATGGTGTAGAGGCGGGAATGTTTATGGACGAATATGCCGGTTATTATGTTTTTTCTGTACATGCTCGTGATTTGAGCTGGGAATTTGGAAGTGCTCAGTTTGAGGAGTGGGTGTTGAGGAACCATATCGTAGAAAAAACGCTGCAAAAATAGGGAGGAATTTCGTGATTGGATTTCTCATTTTATTATGTATTTGCGTAGCCGGATTTTTCATCATGCAAGTGCTCATTTACCGATTTGCAAAGAAAAATATTCATAAATACAAAGAAATGAAATGGATTCATATGTGGTTAGATATGAACATGAAAAAGGGTCCGAGATTAGATTTTTTTGATTTTGTACTTATACTAATCGTGAGCATCATATGGAAAATATGGATGCTTCCTCTTGTATAGTAAACATGCTAATCATTTCATCATTTTTTCCCTTTCAGAAATAAGTAACAAAAAGAACCTGTCGCATTGGCAGGTTCTTTTCTATAATAATAGTTTTCCGAAACGCGTGCCGACAAGTAAAATTGCACTTGCGAAAATTATTGTAAAGATCGTCTGCTTCTTTTTGTAATTTAAAATGGTAATTGCTAAAAAGGAAAAGAGGATAAGAATATGAGAAAACAATCCAAATTCTAACGGCTTGTGAGAAATAATTCGAATGAAGAATGGAATATATAGCATGAAATAAATAATGAGGAAAATGATTTTGGAAAATGAGAATGTAGGTGTATTCATATCGAAAACCTCCTTTTTCAAATTGTAGCATGTAGTGTTACATGGAAAATTCAATACATACGACAAATTGCGACAAGGGAGTTCATACATATTTGCTATTCTATTAAAGGTCATTATTTGTAATGTATATATAGGAGGATTTTTTAATGTTAAAGAAATTATTATTATTTTTACTTATGAGCTTATGTGTAGTTGTTTTAACAGCTTGTAAAGATGAAGAGGAAAAACTGAAAGCAGCGGAAGAACAGAAAATAGATGAGAAGAAAGTTGAAGAAGATAAGAAGGTAGAAGAAAAGCGTAAGCAAGAAGAACAGCAAAAAGTAGAGGAAGAAAAACGTAAGCAGGAAGAACAACAAAGAGTAGAGGAAGAAAAGCGTAAGCAAGAAGAACAGCAAAAAGTAGAGGAAGAAAAACGTAAGCAGGAAGAACAACAAAGAGTAGAGGAAGAAAAACGTAAGCAAGAAGAACAACAAAGAGTAGAGGAAGAGAAGCGTAAGCAAGAAGAGCAACAGAAGGCTCAGCAACAACAGTCTGCACAACAAGAGAGAACACAGAAACAAGAAAAAACAACACAAGCAACCGGTGGGAAGCCGACAAGATCACAAATTTCGGTCGGTTCCCATGTAGTTATCCAATTAGATAAAGATTATAGTAAAACTGTGAGCGGTGTTGTGAAGGATATTTTAACAAACACGGAAACACATACGTACGGAATTAAAGTTCGATTACAAGATGGACAAATTGGTCGCGTTCAAAGTGTTGGATAAATAAAAAAGAGGTCGTCCATCTTTGGACGACCTCTTTTTTGTTATGCTTGGCTAGTGCGGAAAAATGGAAGCTTCTGCACAGCGTAAACTAACCCATATGCAAGAATTAAGCACATAAGAGGGTTAATGAAAAATCCGTAGCGATTAATTGCTAAGAATAAGTTTGAGAAGATGATGTAAATAACAGAACTTGCTACTAGCATCATAACGCGTTTATGTTTAAATGAATTTAGCATGCAGCAGAAACTGCTCAAGAATGTGCCTATGATGAAGACTTTATGACACATTTGCATAAATTTATGAATATGGTATTGGTCTACAGCAGGAGCTGTTTTGAATAATTCAATTGTTTTACCAACAGTGAACCACGAGAACCAATATGTGAAGTCCGTTTTAAATCCATTTTTGATTAAATCTTTTGCGTATGCATTTTTATCCTCTAAGCCCTGGGCTTTCATTTGGTTAACTACATTTTCATAGCCAATTTTGTTAAATGGATCTGCACCGGCAATTAATGGGTCCGCACCTTGGGTTGAGAATAAGATAAATTGATTGAACGCTAAATAGTTACGAACAACCCAGGCACCGATAATAAAGAACGGGCCAATGAGCCATAATAATCCAATTCGAATTGAGTCTTTAAATCCATATGTGAACAAGACGACAAGAACAGGAATGAGCATCATTGGAGCTGGATTTGGACGGAACATAAGTAAAATGGAAACGACAATTCCGAACCATATATGGAATTTCACTTTATTATATTTCCATGCGAGAACAAATACATATACACTTAACGTTAATAAGAATATTGAAGGAACTTCGGTTAATAACGTACGGAAGTATGTATAGTTACTTGGATAAATAGCATATAAAATACTTGCGACAATTCCATAAATATTCTTTTCAAATAATTCTTTTCCAATTAAGAATACTAATAAAACCGTGCCGAGGTTCAGTATCATATTAATGACAGTTGCCACGTAATAGTAAGGAAGTGATGTAACATCAGAAATAATCATAGCGCCAGCTAATAATAGCGGCTGACCTGGTGTGATGTATGCATTTTTTCCAGGAACTTCACTAGGCTCCAAATAAACATATCCAAAGACACCGTGTTTTAATAGCTGTTCAGCTGTTAACGAATAGTTGAACGCATCATATGCACCATATGTTACTTTGACTACCTCTCCATTTAATCCTGGCTGTTTTACTAGACAAAAAACATGCAACAGGAAAGAAAGCGCCAAAATTACATATACCGCTTTAGGCAAATTTTTAAACTTATTTAACAAAAATGAGCAGCTCCTTTTTTATTAATTGTTTCTTATTTTCATGATAAAACCCTAATAGTATTAAGGTTTTCCAAAACATAGTTATTATATCATAAAGTGGAGCGTAGTAATTTGATTTTTCAATACTTCATAGTCTAAATTCCAAAATTTAACTGATAGTTAAGGGATAATTAAGAAAATATATTTATAGTAAAAGCAAGTTGGAAGACGAAATACACGTTATATGTTATTTTTATAGAAAGTATTTTTACGATGCGGGGTGAAATTAATAGATAGAAAAGAGGGAATGAAGTGAAGTATGGTTCCACACTTTATCATCTTCCGAGAAGAAATATGTTAATTTCTACCATGTTAAGTGGCATGATGACCTTACTAGTAACAACTATGCTATTTATGATTTTAAAGATTTTTAATTTAGGCATGATTAAAGACCGTTTAAATCAAAATCTTATTTTAAGCGTCATGATGATTTTAATATGTGGTACAACATTATATTTTACGCATTCCAATAAAAAAGAGACGTCTATACTTAGAGCGTCCTTTCGAGTGCATTTTATATTATTTTTAGTAGCTCATACAGTAGCTTTATTTTATATTGTGATACAAGTTAAAATGGACTTCTTAGGAGCGATGAATTGGATTTACTATTATAATATGCGGTTTATATTAAGCTGTGTAGTAATATATGCAATATATATTCTTGTGTATAACTTACTAGGAAAGATTTTTCTAAGTGTTATTTTAACGAGCTGCACGTTAATCATTTTAGGTATCGTAAACTATTTGAAGCTTATTTTTAGAGGAGATCCGCTATATCCTTCTGATTTCACACAAATTACACATATGAAATCTGTTATACCGATGGTGATGGACTATTTTAGTTGGAGTTATATTTTAGGCGTTATCGTAAGTATTGTAGCTTGTATTATAGCAGGGATGTATATTAGAAAATATATTCAAAATGTAAAGATTCATCCAGGAATAAGAGTTTTATTAGTAGTGGGATCTGTTTTCGTTTTATATGCGTACGGTAATTTTACGAATACGTTTATGAATAAAGTGTTTCAAAAATCGGGTGTAGATTTCATTTTGTGGAATCAAAATGAAAATTATTCCTCAAATGGTTTTGTGCTGGGGTTTATTAGTAATTTAGATACAACAGTTATTGAAAAACCAAAAGATTATTCAGAAGAAAATATGCTTCAAATAGCAAACGATATAAAGAAAAAATATAGTAGTAATATAGGAAAGCAGAAACAAAAAGAGAAACCGAATATTATTTTTGTAATGAGTGAATCGTTTTGGGATCCAACGAAGTTAACTGATCTTTCCTTTAGTGAAGACCCTTTACCTAATTTACATCATTATATAGAGGGTTTTCCAGGTGGACAAACTATTTCTCCTACATTTGGGGGAAATACAGCAAACGTTGAATTCGAGGCGTTAACGAGCTATTCAATGAGTTTGTTAAAGCCAGGTTCTATACCGTATCAGCAAGTTGTTACAAATAAGAAAGAAATTCCATCTATTACTCGAGAGTTAAAAAAAGAAGGGTATTACACAAGTGCAATTCATTCGTTCGGTCGCTCATTCTTTAAACGGGATGATGTATATAAAGTGTTAGGCTTTGACAAATTTAATGCGCAAGATACGATGGAAGATGTAGAAGTTGATGGAGATTATATTAGCGATTTATCTATGAGTAAAGAGATAATAGCTGAATTAGAGAAGCAAAAGAAACCTACGTTTGTTTATGCCGTTACGATGCAAAATCATTTTCCATTTACAGAGGGAAGATTTGGCGGAAATAAAATAGAAATTAGTGGATTAGAAAATGAAGAGTCGAAGGCCGAATTAGAGACATATACAGAAGGTTTAAGACGTTCAGATGAAGCACTTCAATATTTAATAGAGCAACTAGATAATTTAGATAGACCTACATTACTAGTATTCTTTGGCGATCATCTCCCATCGCTAGGAACAAATAAATCTCTTTATAAAGAGACTGGTTATATAACAAATGAAAAAACGCCAAGTGAACGATTAGCGATGGCACAAACGCCGTTATTAATGTATGCAAATTTTGATATACCAAATGACAATTTAGGTTTAGTAAGTCCAATCTATTTTTCAAATCTTGTCTTTGATTATGCTGGATTAAATAAGGTACCGTTCTATCAATTTTTATCGAAGTTATATGAGGAAATTCCCGTACTTCGTGATGAATTGAAGATAGGAAAAGACGGAGAAGCAATAAAAAGTTTGACAGAAAAACAAAAAGAAATGCTAAAGCAATATGAGTTTATTCAATATGACTTACTCATCGGAAAGCAATATAGTAAGGAAATATTATTTAAATAGGCGACAAAAAAGAACTTGTATACGATACAAGTTCTTTTTTTCATAATATTTAACGGGGTAACCAGACAAGCTGGGGTTAGGGAGTATTACTTGTATATTTAGTATAAATGATAATGTGATTGTTTTATTTATTGATTTGTGAGAAGTGTGTGAATTTTTCATTCTCTTTGAAATTATATGAATAGAGCCCTCGGATTATTTTAGTGTGGCGGAATGTATACTTTATCTAGTATATAATTGGACAATTTGTTTAATACGTAAAAAACTCTTTTACATTGCTAAGAGAGTTTTTTATTTGGATATCTATTAAAAAAGTCAGAAAAATCAGTTATAATAAAAATGTGGTAATTTTAAAAAAAGAGGTGGGATATTGAAAAGTTTTTGGGGCGAGAAAATAACAGAATTTATCATTAGTATCGCAGTTATTCTTACTGTGAGTTACTTACCATTCTATTTGTTTCTAGGAAATAAGTTGGACTTTATTACATATTTACAAAAATTAGCTTCTCCAAAGGATATTATGCATATTAATGTAACCTCTATGCGATCGGTTCCTTTTTTTGAAGGTATTATTGAACCTTATACGTATTCTATGTCCATTCTTTTTATTGCTACTTGTTTAACAATTGTCCTTTCAATTGGGCTTTCATTCTTGTACTTATTAGTTTCTGCTAAAATTAAAAAGTGGATTGAGAGTTGTTTAATTTTAATAGAATCAGTTCCAGATTTATTATTAATTTTTAGTTTACAATTATTTGTTGTATGGATTTATAAACAGACAGGATATCGCTTCGTTACTATTTATGCGTTTAATGATGAACGTGCCTATTTCTTACCTATTCTTTGTATGACTATCGTTCCAACTCTTCATTTTTTCCGTATTATCGTTTTATTTTTAATGGAAGAGAAGAATAAGCCTTATGTGGAATTTGCTCGTGCAAAAGGGTTTAGTAATAAATATATACTGTATGTTCATTTATTACGTAATATTATGTACCATCTGTTAAATCACTTACAGCCGCTTTTTTTGTTCATGATTTCAAGCCTTTTAATGGTAGAGGCAGCTTTTAATATTCATGGGTATATGTCTTTCTTAGTAAAGGCAGGCGCTTTAAATCCTCTAACGATGGCATGGTGGATTCTTTTATTATTTGTTCCATTCTATATTCTATTTGCTATTATACATTACCGAGTGAATCGTATTACAGGAGGGGCTTCTCATGACATATAGAAACATTCGCTCCAAACGTTTTTTATGTGGTGTCCTTTATTTTGTAGGTATTGTTGTAATTAGTTATCTTATTACGTGGTTTGGTAAAGATTTATATACGAGTAAGACAATCTGGATGAAAGATGCGAATGGGGATGTGATTGCAGTAGCTCCGTTTAGTCCGCTTGTAATACCACCACTCGGTTCAGATCGTAACGGCTTTAATTTATTTTTTCAATTACTAGTAGGTGCAAAGTTTACGATTTTGTTCGTATTTGGCTTATGTGTTGTACAAGTTTTTCTAGGTACTATATTAGGTGTAGCATTGGCACATACACCATCTATAGTCCAAAGTTTCTTTCAAAAAGTATGTAAAGTGTATTTTTTTATTCCGACAGTGTTATGGGCAATTTTGTGGATGTTTCCAATCATGGTACACAGTGAACTAAATGGATTTAATATGGATATTATTATAAAGCAGTTTACTGTTCTTTGTTTTGCTCTGTTACCAGCTGTTATTCTTTACGTGAATCAAGAAATCAATTTATTTATGAAAAATGAGTTTGTTACAACTTCGAAAATATTAGGTGCTTCAAAGTTTCGTATTATTAGAAAGCATATATGGTTGTATTTAAAAGATATTCTTATTGTTCTTTTTTTACAGCAGTTTGTTCAATTATTTACGTTATTAATTCACTTAGCGTTTTTTGAAATTTTAATTGGCGGACGAGGTGTAGATTATGACACTAAGAAGGCATTCTCACTTACGAATGAATGGGCCGGTTTAATTGGGCTAAACAAAAATGAATTGTTAACAGCGCCATGGATTGTCATTGCGCCACTACTATTTTTTACGGTTTCTATATTCGTTTTACATATGATGATTAAAGGGATAAAGAAAGAGAACGGTAGCAGTCTATATTCTATGTATAAAAAGACAAAGAAAGAGCCATATGAACAAAGACAGGAAAAGAAGGAAATAGATAAATCATTGTTCATTCCGGTGTCTTCTAAATCGATAGAAAAAGGTAGTTAGAAAAAAAGAATTTGCCGTCAGGGCAAATTCTTTTTTTACTGTAAAGGAACTATGAATTTAAAAATTTTATTAGTTCCTTATTTAATTCATCCGCTTGATCGATTGGAGAGCCATGACCGCTATTTGTAAGAGGGTATATTTCGGAGCTTTTAATTCGCTCTTTTATTAGCTCAGCACTTTTGTAAGGGATGAGTTGATCGTGAACACGGTGGAATATTTTTGTTGGGACGTTAATTTTACTTAAGTCCTTCGTTTGCAGCAGCTTGCAAAATTTTGATGAGAGCATAAGAAGCGGACTGCATACCGAGATAAGAAAACCATTCTAACGTGGCAGCTCCTAAGTTTCTATTAAAAAATGATAAAGATACATCATTAAGAAATTTAGGTAAATTCGCATACATTTGAGCAATCAGGGCATCTGCTTGCTCTTTCGGTACGCCGTAAGGGGATTGTTGTTTTTTTACAAAAGAGGGGGAGACGGCATCAATTAATGCAAGTTTAGAAATACGGCGACCGTTATATCGTGACATGTATCGAATAGAAAGAGCACCGCCGACTGAGAAACCAACTAACGTAGCATTTTCTATTTGAAGTGCTTCTAATACAATTGCGATATCATCAGCTAAACGATCATAAGTGTAACCAGTCCATGGTTTATCAGACTGTCCGTTTCCTCGTATATCCATGGCGATGCAGCGGAAACCATGTTGTGGTAAGATATTAAATTGATATTGGTACATTTGATGATTTAAAGGCCAGCCATGAAAGAAGAAGACAGGTTTACTTCCAGGGCCTGGGTTAATATCCTCAACAAAAATGTGTACATCTTTTTCAACTGTAACGAACATGATGTATCCTCCTCATGCATTTTAATAGGCTCTTTCCCAAAATCGCTGTTTTGTCATTGCCTGAATAAATTCATTCGCAAGTAAGGTAGGGTTTTGTTCTGTTATAACGCCAGGTTTTCCTTCGATGTTTAAAGATTGAATAATAGTAGTTCCATTTTGGAAAGCGCCAATTGGCTTAAAGTGATTATACGATTCTACGACAAATGAACTTGCCTTGTTAAGAAAATGATCATTAATATTTCCGCCAATAAGAAGTAGCCCATCATAAAGAAGCGGTGATCCTGTTAAGAAAGTATCATTTACATCCCACTGTCCATTTTGAGAGCCTTGCACAAAACCTAATTGTTCGGAAATAATAACTGGCTGAAGGCCGGCTTGTTTGAATTGATTTATAATATATTGTGAGTTTTGACTGTCATATCCGTTTGCGACAATGACTCCTACTCGTAATGTATTTGGGCTGAATGTTGTATTTGCCATACTTAGTGCAGGTGAGGATTTTGTAACATTTGATTCTTGAACATTTGGTACTGTTGCTCCAACTGCTTCAGCTACTAAAGTAGCTAATTCTGTACTTATATGACCAATCATACCTACGACTTGTTGGCGAACTGATTTACTTTTTACTTTTCCTAATTCAAAGGAGAAGGCCTGCATAATATGGATTTTTTCGACGTGGCTCATACTATTCCAAAATAAACGGGCTTGTGAGAAATGGTCTTTAAAACTAGCGGCTGTTTCTCTTGTTTTATGTCCAGAAACAGTAGAAGGGTATGTAACGAAACCGCCTTTCGTACCAGGTACAGTAAAGGGAGAGTTATTTGCTAAAGAGTTATTATGGTAAGCGACTTTTCCTTTATCAATTATATATTTAGACGCACCATCTCTTTGGTTGTTATGAAAAGGACATACCGGGCGGTTAATCGGTAACTCTTGATAGTTTGTACCGACGCGGGCTAATTGCGTATCTGTATAAGAAAAGAGTCTACCTTGTAAGAGGGGATCATTTGTAAAATCAATACCGCGGACGATACTTCCAGGGTGCAGTGCGACTTGTTCTGTTTCCGCAAATACGTTATCAACGTTCCGATTTAACGTCATTTTTCCGATGATTTTAACAGGGAAGTCTTCTTCCGGCCAAATTTTCGTTGCATCTAATATATCGAAATCGTATTTAAATTCGTCCTCTTCTTCTAAAATTTGAATACCAAGTTCATACTCAGGATAGTTTCCAGCATTAATATTTTCCCATAAATCACGGCGATGGTAATCTGGATCAGCGCCGCCAAGTTTTTGAGCTTCATCCCAAATTAACGAATGAACTCCGAGTTTTGGTTTCCAGTGGAATTTTATGAAACGAGATTTTCCATGTTTATTAACTAAGCGGAATGTATGAACACCAAATCCTTGCATCATTCGAAAACTTCTCGGAATTGTACGATCGGACATAATCCACATCATCATTGCAGCTGATTCTTGATTATTGGCGATAAAGTCCCAAAAAGTATCATGTGCTGTTTGCCCTTGCGGAATTTCATTATGTGGCTCTGGTTTAAGAGCATGAATAAGATCTGGAAATTTAATGCCATCTTGAATAAAAAATATCGGAATGTTATTGCCAACTAAATCGAAATTTCCTTCTTCTGTATAAAACTTAACAGCAAATCCTCTTACGTCTCGGTTCGTTTCATTCGCCCCTTTTGATCCGGCGACTTCAGAAAAACGAATAAAAATAGGCGTCTTTTTAGATGGGTCTTGTAAAAAGTGAGCCATTGTTAAGTCTTCTAAGGATTCATATAGTTCAAAGACACCATGTGCCCCGTAACCGCGGGCGTGCACGACTCTCTCAGGAATTCGTTCGCGGTCAAAATGAGCGAGTTTTTCTCGCATAAGGAAATCTTCTAAAAGTGTAGGACCACGATCGCCGGCGGTTAAAGAGTTTTCATCATTTGAAATTTTGACACCTGTATTTGTTGTCATCTTTTTTCCTTCATTGTCTTTTGTAAAGGATTGTAACTGTTCTATTTTTTTATTTTCACGACCGTCCATATAAAGCACCTCCCATATTATACGTATTATTGTTCATGATTTTTATGCTTACATATGGTCTGAAGAAGTATATTATCTATGGATTGATTTTCCTCATTTGTTCAATTTATCTTTGTTTGTCTATGAAAATCATTTATTATAATAAATGGTATTCTTTTGAAGGGGTGTTGAAGTGGGAGAGAGTTTTCTATCAGCTAAAGAAGAAAAGAAAAACGCTCAGATTTTCTTATGGGTAATGCATGTTATTTTAATTGTATACGAGGTTGCATACGCGATTATATTAGAAAATACAATGCCTTTAGGAAATTGGCATAAAGTGATATGGAAGCTTGCATATATTATGGCTATATTAGGTATTAGTGTTTACTTATTTGAGAGAGGAAAAGCATATTTAGTTAAACATACATGTTTATTTGCATATATGATCGCAGAGATTTTTAATATTGGATGGTATGCTTTTCATAATACAATAGCATTTGATGAAGGGAATGTAATTGAATATATTTTCATTTTCTTCGTACCGATATTTTTGAGTAAAAGATATTTATTTGTCTTAGCGC
This sequence comes from Bacillus cereus group sp. BfR-BA-01316, assembly GCF_022664195.1. Taxonomy (NCBI): domain Bacteria; kingdom Bacillati; phylum Bacillota; class Bacilli; order Caryophanales; family Bacillaceae; genus Bacillus; species Bacillus cereus group sp. BfR-BA-01316. Next base: position 42,516 of record NZ_JAKUGX010000009.1, on the reverse strand, counting down.
CATTTCTTATAGGGAAATATATGATATACCTATTTGTATTTGGAGAACTTAACTTGTTTATACCTCTTGTTATAAATATGGTGTTACTTTTCGTGTCATTTATTATTTTAAATCGATTTTTACAATATCTTTCAGCGGTAAAGGGACGTATTGCAGAGGCAAGTCAGTCACAAAAATTGGCGGTTATTGGAAAAATGGCAGCGACAGTCGGACATGAAATTAAAAATCCACTTGCTTCATTAAAAGGGTTTACGCAATTACAAAAAGAGAAACACGAAAAAGATGCAACATATGGACAAATGATTCTCGAAATAGAAAATATGAATAATATGATTAGTGAATTAATGGAGGTTGCTACATGTAAACCTTCTGTTTATGAAAAACACATTGTAAGTGATGTTTTAGTACAAGCGGTAGAAAACATGCGCGAAAAAATGGACGAGTTAAATATAAATTGCACCTTTAATGAAGAGCAAAATAGAAGTGAAATTGAATGTGATAAACGTAAATTAAAAGGAGTATTTTTGTATGTTATTAAAAATGCTTTAGAGGCAATGGAACATGGCGGAACATTAAAAATACAAGTTGAAAATAAAAAAAGAGATTACGTAATAGTAAGTATAGTAGATAGTGGTTTTGGGATAAAAAAGGATAATTTAGGAAGAGTTAAGGATGCTTTTTATACAACAAAGCAAGATAGAATTGGATTAGGTCTTACGGTAGCAGAGCGAATTATGACAGAGCATCTTGGAGAATTACACATTTCTAGTGAAGTAAAGAAAGGAACGAGAGTAGAAATACTGCTCCCGAAAAAATGTGAGGGCAATGTGACACAAGATTAAGAGGTGTTGTTAAAGGAGTTATCATATGGAAAAAGGCAATATATTTGAAAAAGAAGAGATAAAGGCATTAAAAATATTTTTAAGCTTATTCTTCGTTATATTTTTTGCGTATGATTTTACTGAAAAGGCTAGTGTCCTTTTATCAGATGAAAATCAAAAACTAGCAGATGTTTTTGGAGAAGGATTAGGTCTATGGCTATATAGTTTGATGATTGGATTATTCTTTATAGGACTTTATTTTATGAAATGGAAAAAGCCGTATATTGTGAAGTATATTATTTTAATTGGCTATAATATATTGGATTTTATTAATAACTTCACTATTTATTACGGAAGTGATACGGAATTTGATGGCGGGAATATAGTAGAAGGATTCTTTATTTTATTTGCACCGATATTTGTGAATAAGAGATACTTTTGGTTAGTTGCCGGAACTATTGTTGGAAAATATGCACTTATGGGATTCGTTGTTCAATCCTTTATTGTTCTTATCCCAATAGCATTATATAGCGTGTTTGTTATTATATGTTGGATTATATTTTTAAGATTCCAATCTTACGTTCGTACACTTGAAATGATGGACAAAGAAATACAAAAGGTAGAAAAATTAGCGATGGTTGGAAAAATGGCAACAGTAATTGGCGATAAGATTAGAAGACCGTTAGAAAAATTGAAAAAACTTGTGAATAAGCAAGCGAAAAAATATCCAGAAGATAAGATTTATAGTGAAATTATGAGACAGGAAGTAGAGCGAATTCATACAATTGCTACAGAACTAAATGGGTTTGAGAAATCTAAATCGGTAGAATCCGAAACGCATAATATTAAAGAAATCATCTCTTATGTTATCAGGGTTATGGAAAAACCAGCTTTAGAACAAGGGATAAAAATGCATGCTATTTATAGTAAAGATATACCTTCAATTACATGTGATGAAAAACGATTGAAACAAGTATTTTTTAATTTAATAAAAAATGCGATTGAAGCAATGTCAGTTGGCGGAACTATTACTGTAAAAGTTATAGTGGAAGATGTGATCATTGTTCAAATTATAGATGAGGGATGCGGCATTCCGAAAGATAAAATTCCGAAGCTAAATGAAGCTTTTTACACAACGAAAGAAACTGGAACAGGCTTAGGATTAGTAGTTACGGAAAAAATTATTAAAGATCACCACGGTAAATTGAACTTTGAAAGTGAAGTTGGAGTTGGAACGACTGTTGAGATTATGTTGCCGATTTAACGGTGGGATATTTTAAAAAGGGGAAATCACTTTCTTTAGAGTGATTTCCCTTTTCTTTTTGGATGGAAGTACGGAATCCAATAAAGGGGATGTTTACAATATTGACATAGTGTACCAATTTAAAAACCAAAATATGGATATATATAAGGTGAGGGTATATAATGAATTTGTCTGTTATTTGTTTTAATTTATTTGTGATTTTTTTGTAAAATGAACGATTTGTAAGTGTGGGCTATATATCAGTGATTAGAAAAATAGAATATACAGCACTTGCCGTAATCCCGGGGGTAATATAAAGAGATATCGAATCCCCCCTCGAAACCAGGTTTCCAGTTGTAATACTAGTCCAAGTTACAGTGGCAGGTCCAGGTACTGGAGTAGGGTTATACACTTGAGGTTGTCTAGAGCCAATATCCGTAGGTTTAATTGAAAATGTCATAGTCCCCGTAATTTTATCTGTAGTAGTTAAAGTGATAGTAGATAGGATGTAACTAGAGGTAGGGGCAGAGAGGTTTGTTGGGACATCCTTGCAAATATCAATCGTATAAACAGCAGCGGGTAAGTTATTAATATTTATAGATGCAGCAAAACCAACTATATTCCCATCTCCAGCAGTTACATACGGAATAACGTTAGAATCAATTCCTGGAGAACCTGCTATACGTTGAAAACCAGCATTCGTCCCTTGAAAAACAATACTTTTCGCTGATGAACTACCAGCAGGTCCAGTGATGCCAGTAGAACCAGTGATGCCAGTAGGTCCAATGATGCCGGTAGCACCAGTAGGCCCAGTGATGCCAGTAGGTCCACCTTCTACTAATACGATATAATCTGGGGACACATTCGGAAACCCTTGAGGTGCATCTTTTTTACAACATAGCCGCTACTTGTGTAAGCCACAACTTGTCCCGTTTTATAGTTAGGAGCGGCTGCTAGACTAAAAGCGGTAGTGCTTTGTAAACCGGCCCCGGTAGGTCCGGCATTGCCAGTAGGACCCGTAGCGCCAGTAGGACCTGTAGCACCAGTAGGTCCAGTGATTCCGATAGAACCACTGTTGCGTCTACCGTCACAACTAAAGCAATTGCGTTGGTACATATATTTTCTCCTTTCTATAGTTTTGAAAATCTAGTTTTAAAAGTAGAACTACTATATATATATTGTAGATTCTATATTTTTGTGTGGTCGATCGTATTGTGTATATAGATTTCAAAAATAGGGGAGGTGTTATTAGTTTGATAACCACCATGTCTCCTGTGGAATCAAAGTAACGTCTACATCAAAATTCTCTTTAAACCAATCATACATCAATGTCTCTTTCACTAAATATTCAGAGGCAGAGTGTGACACACCGATGAGGGACATATTTGTTTCTTTCACATAATCCATAATGAGTGAGTATTTATGCTTGCCGTAATCATTGTCGATATGGCAATGGATTTCTCCTGTAATATATGCTTCAGCGCCTTTTTCTTCGGCTTCTTTCATTAAAGATACGACATCGCCACAGCCAGCGATAATTGCAATTTTCTTGATGGAATCATGTTGTTTACCTTCGAAGTCTGTATACGGAATGTTGAAGAGTTTTTTTAGGTATTTTTGGAGTTTTTCTGTTGTTGTTTCAGCTATTTCACAAATGAGACCGACCGGTTCGTTCTCTGGACCACCGTAAGCAAATCCGTCAATTGCATTGGCTTGTAGTGCTTTTGCGATTGAAATGCTAGTTCCATATGTTTGATGAAAATCCATTGGACCGTGACATGTATATATAGAAAGTTTCTTTTCTTTTATCGCCTGCAAATATTTTGATGGAATTGGAATAAATCCTCGCCCTGATTTTCCGAGTGGATCACCGCACTCCATCACAAGTGGATGGTGCATGAAGAGTAAATCACCTGGCACGGATTGTGAAATGAATTTTTCGAGAACATCATCAGTTGGGAACACAGCTAAAAAGATTGTGTTTACATTTTCAGCACCTCTTATCATAAGACCGTTAAATAGCTCAACAAAATTTGCTTCGAAAAATTGTTGCCATGGAAATTGGATTTGATCATATGTAGCTGGAATGAAGCGACTAAAGGCACTGTCTTTTCCGTATTTTTCAATTTGGAATAAATGATTAAGTGATTGTTCTATTTCTTTTAAGGCTGGCATGTTTGGTAATCCTCCTTAAGATAATTCTTACTTTGTTAGTTCTTTTTATTTTTCATAGCAAAATAAGAAGCGGATGTAAAACAAATAAAACCTAGAATCCAGCCAATAGAAGGAGAATAGGGAAGTATATGTTGTAATACCATTCCGCTAGAAATAAAAAAGCTACCTAATAGACTTAAGAAAATGGGATATCGCTGTAGTTTGAACATCAGTGATACAACCTCCTTTATCCCGCATTAACGGGCAGTAAGACTCCCACCTCAAAATTTGGCGAATGCGAGGGAGTTAGGTGGGAGGTCAACTACCCGTAGAAGCCCGATTGGTGAGGGCTAATAATCAGTGGTGGATGGGAACCCCACTGATTAAAGTTTCACTTTATCACATATATTTTATAGGAATCTAAAATTTCTGTATATAAGTTTTAAGAAAAATGGTGGTACAATATATAAATGATACGAGAAGAGAGGGTGTAGATTCACGCATGTACGTTACTGTAACAGAAGCAGCATATAAAAAGATTATGGATACGATTCCAAGTGAAGCGAAATATATAAAGTTATTTTATGATAATGAAGGTTGCGGTTGTGTCATGAGCGGGATTATTGATTTAGTAGCCGTTTCAGAGAAAGATGAGCGTGATGTAGATATTGAATCAAGCGTACTGAACTTTATCGCAGATCGAACAAAGCTTGTATTTATGGATGATAAGTTAACAGTTGATTGGCATGAAGTTGGAGGGACTTTTCAGCTGAAGAGCCCAAGCCAGTTTTATAATCCGAATATGAAGTTACATGTTCGAGTATAGTAAAGAGAGAAGGAGTATATAATATGCTCCTTTTTCTTATGGATTTTTTCACATAATGAAATGTACATCTGATTTAATTTTCTGTATAATTCTCTTTGCGGAGGGGATTGCGCATGAAAAGATGGGGAATTGAGTTATTAATTTTAAGTGTCGTTATTATTTGGGGGATTAACTATACGATTGCGAAATATGGACTTTTAGAATTTACAGCGATTGAGTTTACTGCAGTTCGAATGATGGTAGCAGCACCACTATTATTATTACTTACGTTCTTTATTGAAAAGTCACTTTATATGGAGCGAAAAGATATACCAAGATTAATCATTGTTAGCACGGTAGGTATTGTACTGTATCAAACGCTATTCATGGAAACGGTACAATATACATCGGCTACAAATGCCTCTTTACTCATTTCTATTTCACCTATTTTTACAACTCTATTTTCGATTTTCTTGAAACAAGAAAAATTTTCTTCTCGAAAGTTAGTTGGTTCCATGATTGCCTTTGTTGGTGCTACATTAGTTTTAGTAGCGGGGCATTCACTCGCTAGTTCTTTCTACGGAAATGGGATTGGACTGATTACATCAATATGTTGGGGACTTTATCCTGTATTAGCAGGGCCGCTTATTAAAAAATACTCAGCATTACGTGTTACTGCATGGTCGACATTAGTTGGAGCGGTTCCGCTCTTATTGTTAAGTGGTCCACATGTATTTGTAATGCCATTTCACATTACACACGGGATGACATGGTTTGCCTTGCTGTATTCTATTTTCTTCGTGACTGTATTCGGTTTAGTGATGTGGTATATTGGTGTTCAAAAAATTGGAGCATCACATACGATGGTATATATGTATATTACGCCGCTCGTTGCTGTCTTATTTGCTGCAGTATGGGCAAATGAATATGTATCGTTACAACAAATTATCGGTGGAATTATCATTTTCTTCGGTCTATGGTTTGTGAAATCAGAGAAAGTAGAAGCTCATTCTATCGTGCAAGAACCTATATCAAAATAGGAAAACAGATCACCTATGATCTGCTTTCCTATTTTTTTATTTTTGGTAAGAAGATGAGAAACAAGATAGCAGTAATAAGTGGAATTAAATTAAGAAAAGGAATGCGGAAGAGTGTAATTAGAATAATTCCTGGAAGAAGAACACCGAGGACAGCATAGAAAATACTATGTTTTTTCGTGTACCAATATAATGAAAGTCCAATAAGTGCAGGAACAATGAGATGAATGAGAGCCATTAAAAAATAAATCATTAGACGCCCCCTTTATTTATGTGCTTATTACATCATATCCGTATGTTCATAGATTGATATCACTTTTTTCATAATTGGACGAAAATGTTTTGAAAAACGTCACATTTATGAGGGATTCTATATTAGAAATCTTGTATAATATTATTTTCTAAAAGCATTTTAACAACATAAACATACAGTTTATGTTGTTTTTAATTTGAATAAAATGGATTCATAAATGAATTTGTAAGTAGTATGGACTCGTTGTTCATTAATGAACAACGAGTTATATAGCTTTTGTTGGATAAATAAAAACCATTGAAGAGGAGTACAGCATGATTAGTATGTCACTGAGGTCGTTTAAAATTCAAATGTATTATTTGCTAGGCGCAATGTTAATAGGCTGGGCAATGACACCTTTTTCAGCACATTTTTTAGGTGCAGGCATTGGACTTATTGTAAGTATGTATTGCGTTTGGATTTTAGGAAGGCGTATCGAAAAGCTTGGAGATAGTATTGTAAAGAAAACGAAGGCACCGACACTTGGTATGTTTAATCGCTACGCAGCGGCGATCCTTGGTGCAATTATTATGTACGAAATTGAGCACCATATGGTTATGTGGGCATTTGCAGTTGGGATTATGGGTGGTTATTTCTTAATTGTTATTAATTTAGGTTACTATAGTATGAAGGATGAAGAGGAATTAACAAAAAGCTAAAAAAGATAAAAAGCCCCTTTTTAGATGGAATAGAGGATCCGGCGGTGGATAGAAGCGGTCAGAGCTTTTTTTGCCCCCATGCGGTGTGAAACCAGAAGGAGTAAGTGAGCCGGAAATCTATCTATATTTTCAAATCCTTGATTTGTATGTGTGAAAATCCGAGTATATCAATTGAAAATTAGGTTAGGAACTTTTTCAGATGGAATAGAGGATTTGGCGACGGATAGAAGCGGTCAGAGCCTTTTTTAATCCCATACGATGTGAAACCAGAAGGATGTAGTGAGTGGGAAAATAGTTTATATGTTCGAAGCTGTGGTTTGTATGTGGGTAAATTAAAGAATATATAGAAAGAAGCTTACGTTTTTCACGTAAGCTTCTTTTTTATGTAAGTATGTGTAACCGTTAAGCCGCATTGGGTTTTGTCGGTGAGTACGCGAAACTTTTGGCTACACGATACTTATTCATATGAGTAAAGGGTTATTGCAACAGAAAGTTTATATATTAAGCGATTGGACCGCCTAAGTTAATAATATTTTCAGAAACGCTATCGAATTTTGTGAAGTTTTCTTTAAATTCGTTTGCAAGCTCAATTGCCTTCGCTTTGTAAGCATCTTTATCAGCCCAAGTTTGTTCAGGCATTAATACTTCGTCAGGTACACCTGGAACGTGACGAGGTACTTCAAGGCCAAAGATGTCGTGTTTTGTAGTTTCAGCTTTAGCAAGTTCACCGCTTAGTGCTGCTTGAATCATTGCACGAGTGTAACCTAAGTTCATACGTTTACCAACGCCATATTCGCCACCAGTCCAGCCAGTGTTTACTAAGAATACTTTTGCATCATGCTTCTCGATTTTCTCACCAAGCATTTCAGCATAACGAGATGCATCAAGCGGTAAGAATGGTGAACCGAAGCAAGTAGAGAATGTAGCTTGCGGAGATGTAACACCGCGCTCAGTTCCTGCTAGTTTACTAGTGTAACCGCTTAAGAAATGGTACATAGCTTGCTCTTTTGATAGCTTACTGATTGGAGGCAATACGCCAGATGCATCAGCAGTTAAGAAAATAATTGTATTTGGATGTCCTGCAACACTTGGCAGTACGATATTGTCAATCGCATGCATAGGGTATGCGGCACGTGTATTTTCTGTTAAAGTAGTATCGTTATAGTCAGCGATGCGTGTTTGACCATCAATGACAACGTTTTCTAAAACTGAACCAAATTTGATTGCATCGAAGATTTGTGGTTCTTTCTCATGAGAAAGATTTACACATTTAGCATAGCAACCGCCTTCAATATTGAATACACCGTTATCAGACCAACCGTGCTCATCGTCACCGATTAATTTACGGTTTGGATCAGCAGATAATGTTGTTTTGCCTGTTCCAGATAAACCGAAGAATAGTGCTACGTCGCCTTCTTCGCCTACGTTTGAAGAGCAGTGCATAGAAAGAATGTCTTGTTCAGGTAGTAAGAAGTTCATAATAGAGAAGATTGATTTTTTCATTTCTCCAGCGTATTCTGTACCACCGATTAGTACGATACGTTTTTCGAATGAAACCATAATGAACGCTTCAGAATTTGTACCGTCAATTGCTGGATCTGCTTTGAAGTTTGGTGCAGAAACAATTGTGAATTCTGATTCGTGAGTTGTTAATTCTTCTTCAGTTGGACGAATAAATAATTGATGTACGAACAAATTATGCCATGCATATTCGTTAACAACTTGAATTGGTAGGCGATAGTTGCGATCAGCGCCAGCAAATCCTTTGAAGATGAATAACTCTTCTTTTTCTTTTAAGTATTCTAAAACTTTTGTATATAATTTATTAAAATGTTCTTCAGAGATCGGTTGGTTCACGGCTCCCCAAGCAATTTTGTCAGCAACCGATGCTTCCTTCACAATAAATTTATCTTTAGGAGAACGTCCTGTGTATTTTCCTGTTGAAGCAGAAACGGCACCAGTAGAAGTTAATTTTCCTTCGTTTCGCATTAATACTTTTTCCACTAATTGCGGAACACTTAATTGAATCTGTGCATTGCTTCCGTTCAATAATTCATGTAAACCAATTTGGACATTCACAGTACTCATATTTATATACCATCCTTTTCATTTAATGAAATATTTCTCGTAATCCCCATCAAGAGTATAACACAATTATATAAATAATGTATACTATTTATTTATTTTTGTTTGTGTGAATGTATCATTTCCTTATTAATATTTCATTCTATGCGTATTGAGAAAAACTTTCAGGAAAATGTGAATATTAATTGACAAATGAATATCATTTCTTTAGTATAGGTTGGGACGGATACTCTCTTATCCCGAGCTGGCGGAGGGACAGGCCCGATGAAGCCCAGCAACCTCACTTGTAGTGGTAAATACAGGTGAATAGGTGCTAAAACCTGTGCGAGGCTAATGGTCTCGAACGATAAGAGCAAAGGGCAAAAAGCAGTATGCAAGTAGCAAATTAAACCTTTCCTCTATGTTAAGTAGGAAAGGTTTTTCTGTATGCTTGTGTGGGAGAATAAATGTATGTCGCAGTTTGTGGCAAATTAAGGATGAGTTCCGTACAATATATACAATTACTGTAGGGAGGTTTACCACATGACAAAAAAACGTCATCTGTTCACATCTGAGTCTGTAACTGAAGGACATCCAGATAAAATTTGTGACCAAATTTCTGATTCAATTTTAGATGCGATCTTAGCAAAGGACGCAAATGCACGTGTAGCTTGTGAAACAACTGTAACAACTGGTTTAGTATTGGTAGCGGGGGAAATTACGACTTCTACTTACGTAGATATTCCAAAAATCGTTCGTGAAACAATTCAAGGCATTGGTTACACACGCGCAAAATACGGATTCGATGCAGAAACTTGTGCAGTTTTAACATCTATCGATGAGCAATCTGCTGACATCGCTATGGGTGTTGACCAAGCACTAGAAGCACGCGAAGGTCAAATGACTGACGCTGAGATTGAGGCAATTGGTGCGGGAGACCAAGGTTTAATGTTTGGGTTCGCATGTAATGAAACACAAGAATTAATGCCACTTCCAATCTCGCTTGCTCACAAATTAGCTCGCCGTTTAACTGAAGTACGTAAAGATGACACATTATCATACTTACGTCCGGATGGAAAAACGCAAGTTACAGTTGAGTATGATGAAAATGGTAAACCTGTACGTGTGGATACAATTGTAATTTCTACACAGCATCATCCAGATGTTACGTGGGAAGAAATCGATCGCGATTTAAAAGAGCACGTAATTAAAGCTGTAGTTCCAGCAGAATTAATGGATGGAGAAACGAAATTCTTCATTAACCCAACTGGCCGCTTCGTAATTGGTGGACCACAAGGTGATGCTGGTTTAACAGGACGTAAAATCATCGTTGATACTTACGGTGGATATGCTCGCCATGGCGGTGGTGCATTCTCTGGTAAAGATGCAACGAAAGTTGACCGTTCTGCAGCATATGCAGCTCGTTATGTTGCGAAAAACATCGTAGCAGCCGGTCTTGCTGACAAAGCAGAAGTACAACTTGCATACGCAATCGGCGTAGCGCAACCAGTATCAATTTCAGTTGATACATTAGGCACTGGTAAAGTATCTGAAGACGTATTAGTAGAACTAGTTCGTAACAACTTCGATCTTCGCCCAGCTGGTATTATTAAAATGCTAGACTTACGTCGCCCAATTTACAAACAAACAGCAGCTTACGGCCACTTCGGACGTACTGATGTAGATCTTGCATGGGAACGTACAGACAAAGCAGCTACTTTAAAAGAGCAAGCTGGTCTATAATATATGAAAAAAAGCTTTGCGCAGTGAGCGCAAAGCTTTTTTTATTTGGTTTTATTTACGATTTGAATGCATGAACTACAATACACTTCGCCATCTAGCTCAATATACTTTTTCATATTTGTCATACCGCTCGCCGGAAATGGCATATGAATCCACGCTTTTTCATACGTTTGTATTTCCTTTTTACATGATTTGCAAATTATCGGCTTCTTTTGGAACATGTGAAATCACCCTTTCAGTTGACGTGCTTTTCCTGCACAAAATGCACTGCACAGTAAAAAGAGCGTTGCGAATATAATGCTTATTAATGTAGCGTATGGGATTGCGCCTTTTAAGGAAAAACCGACAGTGATTGAAGCGATAAAGTGAAACTTTAATCAGTGGGGGGGCATCCCCCACTGATTATTAGCCCTCACCAATCGGGCGTTTACGGGTAGCCCGACTCCCGCCTAACTTCTTTGCTCCAGCCGAATTTTGAGGTGGGAGTTTTACTGCCCGCAAATAGCGGGACAAATAAGAGGATGAATGTCGGTGTTAATTTTTTGTAAAATTCCATAGTGTGTGGACCTCCGAATTATTTTGTAATGCAAGTTTTAAAATAAAATCTATTATGTAGAAAATATAAGGAGAGTTAAATAGTAGCTAATTATGTGAAAGAAGTATAAGACATGGAATAGACAGTATAATCTTTTTCCCTTTTTATGGGCGTGCATACTTATATCGTATCATGACGTATCATTAGCTTCATACAAAATTGTGTAAAGGTATGTATGATAAAATGAAGAAAAGTCTGTAAGAAAGGAAAGATAAAAAATGAGCGTAATCGAACATAAAAAACAAGCTCCAAAAGAAGTGCGTTGTAAAATCGTTACGATCTCTGATACACGTACGAAAGAGACGGACAAGAGTGGTCAACTACTACATGAATTGTTAAAAGAAGCAGGGCATACAGTGACTGCTTATGAAATTGTAAAAGATGATAAAGAAAGTATTCAGCAGGCTGTGTTAGCTGGTTATCATAAGGAAGATGTGGATGTCGTGTTAACGAATGGCGGAACTGGTATTACGAAACGTGATGTAACAATAGAGGCAGTGTCGGCGTTATTAGATAAAGAAATTGTTGGATTTGGTGAATTGTTCCGCATGATTAGTTACTTAGAAGATATCGGAAGTAGTGCGATGTTAAGTAGAGCAATCGGCGGTACAATTGGACGCAAAGTAGTCTTCTCGATGCCAGGGTCTAGCGGAGCAGTTCGTCTTGCGATGAATAAATTAATTTTACCGGAATTAGGTCATATTACATTCGAGCTGCATCGCCAATGAAAATTGCAGGAATTGTATTAGCTGGCGGACAGTCTAGTCGTTTTGGAGAGCCGAAAGCATTAGCAACTTGGCGCGGGAAAACATTTATTGAGCATAGTATAGAGGCATTGAAAGAAGTTGTTACAGAAATTGTTGTAATCAGCCATCCAGCGATTACTAATAATCTCTCGCATATACTGCATGTACCAGTTGTAGAAGATATTGCGCTGTATAAAGGAAACGGTCCGCTTGCTGGTTTGTTAACAGGCATGGAATTCGTAGATGCAGATTGGTATATCGTTGCACCGTGCGACACACCAAATGTTTCGAAAGAGTGGGCGATGACATTTATAGAACGAGTAGATGAAGCGTATGAAGCAATTGTTCCATTGGTGGAGGGGCGGAAACAACCACTTTTAGCATTGTATCATCACCGAGCAAAAGAAAAAATAGAGAAGTTATTAAAAGAAGATAAGAGAAGTATGCAGGGGCTATTATCTCATTGTAATACTCAGTATGTTACGGCAGAAGAAACACAGCTGTCGAATGGGTTATTTCTTAATGTGAATACAAAAGAAGAATATAGCCAATTACAGAATAAAAAATGAATGGGGAAGAAGGAAATATATAATGGAGAGTGAATTGCTGAAAATATATGAATAACTTGGATTCAAAGTATTATCTTCTACTGGTAAAAAACAATTATGAAATTGATTCATGTACATCTTTAGTTCTATACGATAGACATAGAATATATTTACAATTATAACATTTGATGGGTGGCGGAATGGAGAGGCCTGTTTTATACTAATATTGTGTCACCCCTTCTAAGGGACAGTGCACAGCCGGTGATTGGCTAATGGGAACCTTCTCATTTTGCCAGTGCCGGTTTTTTAGTAGATAATGATGATAATTAAGTGAAACTATAATCAGTGGGGGTTTTGTTCATCCCCTACTGATTATTAGCCTTCACCAATCGGGCGTTTACGGGCAGCAGGGCTCCCACCTAACTTCTTTGCTCCAGCTGAATTTTGAGGTGGGAGTCTTACTGCCCGCAAATAGCGGGATAAATTTTTTGAGGGAGGGATCGTTTTGAAAAAGATAGATTTTACTTCTATGAGAGAGCAAGTAGCTAGTTTTTATATTTATTCTATCTCTTTTCTTGGTTTAATTGCTGTTATCATTTCCTTATTTTTAAGTGAAATGCCTTCTCATCTTATACTGCTTTTGTTGTTAATTATGTTTATGGGAATTACTGAGTATTTTCCTATCCGCATTTGGAGAGGGGGAATCACACTCAGTCTTACGCTTATTTATACAATGAATTGGCAGTTTGGAATACATATAACTGTTGTTTCGTGTGTGTGTGTGATGTTAAGTATCCAGTTGCTTCGCCGCTTACCTATGCAAAGGACAGTATTTAATTGTGCGCAACTTGCTCTTAGTATCGTATTAGCAGAATGGCTTTCCAGTGAATGTTTCTCTCTTTTTATTTCTGGAATGAATCTTTCAGTTTTATATGGAAAATTCATAATTTTGTTTTTATTCAGCGCGTTTCTTTGCCTTTTTAACAGTTTATTTTACGATCTTTTAATCATACTTCTTCCTCAGCCCTATCCGCTAGAAGAGTGGCGTAAAAAAAATATATTAGTACTCTGGAGTTTGAGTTTTTGTTTATTTTATTCTTCACTTATACATATTTTAGATTACCGATATCGCGGAGTGATGGATGAAATCATGGTTCTGTTCTTCTTTTTCCCACTTGTAGCAATCTGTATCATTAGCTCTTTCGTTAGACAAATACGGGTGGAAAAAGAACGATTATATAAGCTTTTTTCCATTACGACGGAATTAAGTCATGGATTATCTGCCGGAAACTTACAGCAGATGAAACAATCACTGAAAGGATTCCTAGGAATACAGGCATATGTTTTATGGGCAAAAGATGAAGAGAACTGGACACTTTTATTAAAGGATGGAAAAGTACGTCATGATATTTCTAATTATTCTGACCTGTATAAGGAGTTTGAAGAGATATCAGAAACTGTTGTTGTTACTGATTGGAAAACAGGTATGGCTCCAGGAGATGAAGTGTTTGAAAATACTATGCGCTCTCTTGTATATTTACCTCTTAAGGTAAATCATGAATTAGTTGGAATGTTTGTGGCAGGGAAAAGCAGGAGTGCGAGTTTTATTACTGAAGATGTACAAACTTTAGCTACGTTTGCCAATCAATTAGGCAGCTTGCTTAAAACGCGGACACTCGTCTCTGAACAGGAAAAAAGAACGATTTTAGAAGAAAGAAATCGAATTGCTCGTGAAATCCACGATGGAATCGCACAAGCATTGGCCGGAGTGATATTTCAGATGGAGTCAGCTCAGAGAAAATATGCAGATCGACCAAAGGACATGCAGCAAGTGGTAGATACAAGCATAAAAAAATTAAGGAAGAGTTTAAGTGAAGTTCGTTATTCTATTTATGCTTTAAAGCCATATCCAACACAAAGATTAGGACTAAAACAAGCAATTATAAATAAAGTTCAATCCTTAAAACAAGAATATGGTCTAGCCATTACATATCATGAAAGAGGCCGTTCTCGAAAACTTAGTTTTACGAAAGAACGAGTCATCTTCGATACTTTGCAGGAGAGCTTGCAGAACATTATAAAGCATGCAAAGGCAGACAAAGTTGACGTTTTACTAAGCTATCAACGGGAGCATGTACTTTTAAAGGTAAAGGATAACGGAATTGGCTTTTCTCTTTTTGAATCTATGATTAAAGCAAAGCATGAGCCGCATTATGGTATATTACATATGAATGAACAGGCTGAACAGCTTGGGGCTGCCCTTCAGATTGATAGTTCAGCAGGAAAAGGTACAGAAATCACATTGTTAATTCCAGATTCAGAAATGGGGGAGGAGTATCATGATTCGAATATTAGTAGTGGATGATCATACTGTTTTGCGTGATGGAATTCGAAGTATATTGGAACTCGAATCTGATATGCGAGTAGTTGGAGAAGCTGTTTCTGGGGATGAGGTAGTAAAGAAAGTGGAAGAGTGTAGGCCTGATTGTATCTTAATGGATATTAATTTACCAGGGGAAAATGGCATTGAGGCTACATCACTCGTGAAAGATCAGTATCCGAACTGCCGCGTTCTCGTATTAACAATGTATGAACATGATGAATACTTGATGGCTGCTCTTCGGGCAGGTGCAGATGGTTATTTACTGAAGGATTCATCATCCGAGCAGGTAGTGGCGGCAATCCGAATGGTATTACAAGGAGATTCTGTGATTCATCCGCGTATGACTAAAAAGTTGATTACATATCATCAGCAAACGAAATCAGAATCAAATGAAAATGAACTAACAGAGCGTGAAAAAGAAATACTGTTTGAATTGGTCAAAGGTTTTAGCAATAAGGAAATTGCTGAAGCTCTATATATCAGTGACAAGACAGTTAAAATCCATATTAATAAGATTTTCAGAAAACTAAATGTGAAAAGCCGTTCACAAGCAGTCATATATGCTGTTCGAAATCAGCTTGTTCCATTTTCTTAAATGAAAATCATTTAAAAGAACTACCCTGTGTTTTATTATTTTACTCAAAATAATAAAACACAGGGTAGTTCTTTTGTACTATACGGTATAGAACTAATAACTAAAAAAATATTACTTTTTGATAATTTTCAGAAAAGTTTAAATTTAATAAGATAAGAAAGTAGAGTCGTAGTCTAAAAGCCTCGGAAATTTATGTTATGCAATGACTACAGATACAAATAAATTTAGATGGGGGAACTTGTATGAAGAGAGGGAAATTTGGAAGGGTTCTTACAGGAACTTTAGTTACTGGTATGCTATTGTCACAAGGTATTCCGTATAATGTATTGGCAGAAAGCGCGGTTGAACTGAAGCCAGTTGATAATGCGGAACAGGTACTAATGAATCTGTCTCCAGAACAAAGAAAGGCGTTGGAACAGTTAGATGTAAGTCCTAATTTTACGATTTCACCTGATATTGATTCTAATAGTCCTGAATTAGTTAACGTTATCGTGGAATTCAATCAAGCTCCAGCAAAAATTGAAGTGATGAAACAAGCGGCGAAAGGGAAGAAAATAGCTACTACTACTGCGCAAGCAAAAGTAGATGAAGAGCATAAAGTGTTCAAACAACATGTCGAATCCTTAAAATCGAAGAAGGATGCCGGCACTTACGATACAAAAAAAGTGAAAGTTACACGCGAATATAAGAATGCGATCAACGGTGTAGCTATGACTTTACCTGGTGTGGCAGTGCAGGAGTTAATCCAATCCGGAGTCGTAAAACGTATTTTTAAAGATTACGAAGTAAAAGTGGAACCTCCGGTAGAAATGAAGGAAACAAAAGAAACAATTCAGCCAAAAATGGCGGACAGTATTCCGCAAATTGGCGTGGACAAGCTTCATGCAGAAAACATTACGGGTAAAGAGATTAAAGTCGGCGTTCTTGATACAGGTGTTGACTATAATCATCCTGACTTAAAAGGTGCTTATAAAGGCGGGTATGATTTTGTAGATAACGATGCAGATCCGATGGAAACGACATACGAGGACTGGATAAAAGCAGGTAAGCCAACATCTCCTGGTTATGTGTATTATACAAACCATGGTACACATGTAGCAGGAACGATTGCAGCTCAAAAGAAAAACAATGCGGATTATGCTGTGAAAGGTGTAGCACCTGATGTAAATTTATATGCTTATAGAGTATTAGGTCCTTGGGGCGGAGGTAATACAGCAGGAATTCTTGCTGGAATAGATAAAGCGATTGCAGATGGTATGGACGTTATCAATATGTCACTTGGTGCGCAGACTAACGATCCGTTATATGCTACTTCTGTCGCGACAAATAACGCTATGCTTTCAGGTGTGGTAACGCCGGACCGAACGAAAAAACTCTCGGTTCCCCGGGAACGGCAGCTCTTGGCATTTCAGTAGGAGCAAGTGATGTTTCTATGTCCATTCCTACATTCAGTGCAAGTGCAGCGAGCGAAAAGTTTGAAAACATGCAGTTATTAGGTAAAGATTTTCCTGATAAGTTAGAAGATTTGCAAGGACAAATCCTTACCGATTGTATTCGCGGGATTGGGTAAACCAGCTGATTTTACGGGGAAAGATTTGAACGGAAAAATTGCGCTGATTCAACGCGGGGAAATTACGTTTGATGAAAAAATAAAAAATGCTAAAAAAGCCGGGGCGAAAGCGGCTATTGTGTATAACAATGCCGATGGACAAATAACCACCTACTTAGGTGAGGGGGTAGATTTTATTCCATCTTTCCGCCTATCAAAAGCGGATGGCGAGCGATTAAAGTCACTAGGTGAAGTATCTTTCAAATTCGAAACGCTGAGCAATACAAAAACGGAAGGCGATCACTTAGCTGATTTCAGCTCCCGTGGACCGGTAAATGGAAATTATGATATTAAGCCGGATGTAGTCGCTCCGGGTGTGTCAATTTTCTCTACCGCACCGGAATATATTAACGATCCGCAGGACGGTACTAATTATAGCAATGCATATGTACGCTTGTCTGGTACATCTATGGCTACTCCTCACGTGACAGGTACAGCAGCATTGATTTTGCAGGAGCATCCAAAATATACTCCTTTCGATGTGAAAGCGGCTCTTATGAATACATCCGATGATTTGAATGGCAAGAATTCTGTATACGAAGTGGGTGCGGGGCGTATCGACGCGTATCAAGCTGTTCATACGGACACATCCATCAAAGTATTGGACAAAACAAAAAATATTGAGAATGGAAATATTGTTGAAATTGATGAACAAACAGGATCTATTATGTTCGGCAGACATTTTAAGCAAGGTGATAAACCAATTGAAGCGAGTAAAAAAGTGACGGTCCAAAACAACGGCAAAGAAGAAAAATCCTTTAAAGTAGAAGTGGAGTATCACGATGAACGTACAGGTATTCAAGATGCAGTGAAGAATGGTGTACAAGTTGAGGTACCGGCATCCATTACAGTAGCAAGCGGACAATCACAGGATCTGGAGCCGAAAATTACGATTCCTGCTAGCGCTAAGACAGGCAGATACGAAGGGTATATCCATGTGACTAATGCGAACAATCCGGCCGAAACGTATCAAATTCCATTCGCTGTCATGGTGACGGAAAAAGGATTTGAATATATAAAAACGACTAAACCATCCGTAACAAATATGACACCTTTCTGGCAATATTTAGAACCTATGGTTCACGGAGTAATGAAGTTGAATAGCCCGATGAAAACAATCGATGTGCTTGTTAAGGACAGTAAAACAGGAAAAGCTGTAGGTTTTATAGGAACAGCGAATACTAGTAAATTACAGACAGACGTAGAAACTTTTCTTCTAGGAGTATTCAGTGGTACTGTCTATCCATTTACAAATGATCCTTCCAAACCGATTGGCGATCTTCCTGTGAAGCTTCCGGCAGGCGATTATACACTAGAAATGGTTGCGCACGATGAAGAAGGGAAATCGTATGTTGTAGACAATCCGCTTATCGTGGATAATACAGCACCGGAAGTAAATATGGACAAAAAACCGGGTGTAATCGAGGTCAATGACTCCATGTTTACAGTAGAGGATGGACAAAAAGCGGTATGGCTGCATGGAACAGCTAAAGATTCGACGGTAGATGTATTAAAATCAAAAGGCTTAAACTATGATCAATCATCCAACACAATGGGTTACTCTGCAAATTCTGGATTCATAGATGGATTCTTCCCAGTCCAAGCGAACGGAGATGTGAAATTTGGAATTGAGGAAAGTGATATTGCAACAAATCCTTTACGTTTGACTTTGACTACGTTTGATATTGCAACGGCAATGGAGAAACAAAACTATGTTTTCGTAAAAGAAGGTACGGAATATACGACTTCTAGTTACGATAAGAAAGATGTGAAAGTTGACGATAACGTTACGATGACACTGAGTCTCAATAATGTGAAGCAGCTTGCATCTGGAGAATTTAATGTCGAATTCATAAAAGACTTGTTTAAGTTTGAGAATGTGAAATTGAACAATGCGGCAAGCGAGTATGCGAAGGACAAGGGCTTGGAAGTATCGCTGCAAGAACCTATGGTGACAGAAGGAACTCACACTAATACAGTGAAGGTCGGCGCATCTATGAAAGGGAATTCATTCAGCGGTATGGATGGAGATATGCCTTTTCTTGATGTAACGTTTAAATTAGTAAGTGATGCATATTTCGATAATGTTATCGGATTTAATGTACAACAGGCGTCTTATATGAAAGCTGGACAAACAGCAGCTACTGCCATTCCTTATTTCAGAACAGAAAATTTTAATATCATTCCAACGCATTCGAGAGTGCAGGGTTCCATCTCCCCAGAAGGATTTTTGATTGAGGTGGATGGGCAAAGTTCGTATTTGAGAAAAGAGGATTATACAAAAATCGGTGCCCAAGTATATGTGCTGTCCCCAAGCGGTAAAAAATATAAGGGAACAATTGATAATAAAGGATCCTACACCATTCATGGTATCCCAGCTTCTACTGAAGCATACACATTTGTTTTGGATATTCCGGGACATCTCAAAGTGATGAGGAAATTCATTCCAGGATATTCTGTAAACGGTGAAATGCGCGGGCAACATGTTAGATTAGGTGCTAAAAGTCTTGCAGGGGACGTGAATGGTGATAGATTGATTGATATTCGCGATATGAAAAGTGTAGTAGATGTATACGGTAAGAAGGATGCATCCATCGTGCCGCAAGACATCAACCAAGATGGTGTAGTGGACGAAAAAGATGTCCGCTTCATTGAGAAAAACTTCTTGCAAAAAGAAGTCGGTGTTCCAGAAGTAGTTAAGCCAAAAGAAACAATTGGTAAAAAAGGACTGGCAGATTTCCTACGTCAGATCGGTCTAGAACCGAAGAAATAAAGTGAAACTATAATCAGTGGGGGTTTTGTTCATCCCCCACTGATTATTAGCCTTCACCAATCGGGCGTTTACGGGCAGCAGGGCTTCCACCTAACTTCTTTGCTCCAGCCGAATTTTGAGGTGGGAGTTTTACTGCCCACAAATAGCGGGATAAAAGAAGGTGTCTTAGGAGCGGCTGCTGATAAAAGAGGGAGAAATATCATCTTCTGTAAATATCGATAGTCGCTCTTAAATAAAACGAGAAGTTCTTTATTAAGAATTTAGTGACTATCTTAGAGGTAAATCTAAAAGACATCAGATAAGGAAACAATTCGTTTTTACCTCATAAGGACTTATCAGCTGTTTAATAGTTTAGATATTATAAAAATAGGGGGATTGTTAAAATGAGTCTTAAGAAAAAGGTTGGTATGGGTGTTGCATCCGCAGTTCTTGGTTTATCTTTAATCGGAGGCGGAGCGTTTGCGTACTTCAGTGATAAAGAAGTATCAGAAAACACGTTTGCGGCTGGTACGTTAGATTTGAGCATTGATCCACAAGTTATCATCGATGTTGACAAAATCAAACCAGGTGATCAAATAGAACGCGATTTCCACTTAATCAACAGCGGCACTTTGAAAATTAAGGACGTTCATCTTCTTACTGACTACACTGTAACAGATGCAAAAGGTGATAACGGAGATGCTGATTTCGGTGATCACATCAAAGTGGAGTTCTTATGGAACATAGACAAAAACACAGTTCCTGTATGGGAAACTACTTTGTCTGAATTGAAACAGGCTACTGCTGATGGTAACATCCCTGATCTTGTACAAAAAGGTGTCGTAAACTGGGAAGGAAACGGACTTGCTCCAGGCAAGGATGACACTTTCTATGTGAAATTCATATTTGTAGATAATGGAGAAGAGCAAAACGTATTCCAAGGAGATACATTGAAATTGAACTGGACATTCGATGCGGCTCAGACAAAAGGGGAAGAAAAATAAGTTCAAATTTTATTCATTATATCTATGTGACAACTGAACTGCTAAATAAAAGTGCAAGATAAAGAGAGGTCATACTACGAAGTGTGACCTCTTTTCCTGTATTTTGTAAAATATAGGAGTTTCACTTGTAAATTGATGATACATAAGCTGAGCTTAAGCCAGCATTTCCGCTTTTCGACTTTGAATAACATCATCATAATGCATGAGTAAATCACTGGAAATTTCATCCCAGCTTTCTGTAGCAGCATAAGAGTGAGCATCTTGGCTCATTTGTTTACGCATTTCTTCATTATTTAACAATTCATAAATAGATGACAAAAATGAGTCCGCGTTTTTGGGTTCACGAAGAAAACCTGTTTTTCCATCTGTAATAATATTTTTAACCCCGCCACTATTCGCACCAATAACAGGTGTACCACATGCGAGTGATTCCAGTACGACGTTCCCAAATGTTTCAGTGGTAGATGGAAATACCATTAGATCGGAGGAAGCGTAGACTTCAGCTAAATCCTCACCTTGTAAATATCCAGTAAAGGTTACATTTGCTTTTGGAACATTTTCATGCAAGATTTTTGCAAGAGGGCCATCTCCAGCGATGAGCCAATGAATATCGTCACGTTCTTTGTTTGTCGTTTGAATAAGTGTTTGAAGAGTGTCGATATCTTTTTCAGGAGCAAGGCGTCCGACGTAGGAAAGAATATATTTCGCTGTAATATTATATTTTTTTCGAAATAGGTCTTTATTGTAAGTTGGATGAAAGAGAGTACAATCTACACCACGTCCCCAAATATAGAGCTGTTGAAATCCTTTTTTCTTTAATTGATGTAATGTTTCAGGGGAAGGAACAAAGTTTTTTTGCATATGACTATGAAACCACTTTAAATAGTTCCATAACATACTGGAGAGAAACTCAATTTTGTAATAGTGTAAATAGGCGTCAAAATCAGTATGATAAGAACCAACGACTGGGATGTTCAACTTTTTTGCGTAATACAACCCACAAAGTCCCATGTTGAAAGGTGTGGCAATATGAATAATATCCGGTTTAAAAGCAAGAAGTTCCCGCTTAATGCGCGGAGTAGGAAAGGCAAAGCGACATTCTGGATATAATATTGTTAACGGGATACTTCTCATTTTGTTCACATTCGCTACGAAATTATCTTCTGCCGTATGCTGAGGGGCGAAAACAGAATAGGCGATATTTTCTTTTTGAAAATATTTAGTTAAACGTTCCAAAGTTTTCGCCACACCGTTGACTTGTGGTGTAAATGTATCGGTAAATATGGCGACTCTCATCATATCGCTCCTTTACATGAGTGGAATGAGTTGATAAAAAGAGATGATGCCAGAGCAAGTGCCAAGGCACATGCCTACAAATACATCTGACGGATAATGAAGCCCTAAATAAATACGGGAAATACCGACGCATAATGCTAACGGTAATAGAAAAGCAAGCAAGTTTGGATTATAACAAATAAATGGAATGAGGACAGAGAAAACAGCCGTTGTATGTCCGGATGGAAAAGAATGATCTTTTAAAGGCTGTACTGGATATTTCGCATCTTGAATTGTTAAATAAGGGCGTTTTCGTGGATACCATCTTTTTAATATTTGCACAGGAATATGGCTAATTGTTAAAGAAATAGCAGTTGCAATTGCAGCTTGATGCAAATTCCCTGTTGCGAAAATTAAAAAGAATAGGGTAAGTGCAATGGAAAAACTTGCACCACCGATATGGGTAATATTGCTGAAAAAGATGTTTAATGTTTTTTGATCAAAGTAGCGATTAATTCCTTTGAAAATGTAACATTCTATTTTATATAGTCCACTGACCTTCATGAGATTTTTCCTCCCTCATTTACATATATATGGAGTTATTAACTTCTATTTTAATAAGATTTTATTGAGGGAATAATAATGTTTTGTAAAGAAAAAGTTAGCTTTTTTCATAAAAAAAGCTGCCATAAGACTGGCAGCGATAAAATCACTTTTGTAACGATTTATAATATTGTCCTTTTTCAACGTATTGTGTGCGAATACGTTCCATATCTTTACGGTCCTCTTCTGTTAATTCGCGAATGACCTTCGCAGGACGACCGAAAGCTAACGTATTAGGAGGGATTTTCTTTCCTTGTGAAACGAGACTACCAGCACCGATGAAAGCTCCTTCGCCAATTTCAGCGCCATCTAATATGATAGAGCCCATTCCAACTAAAGCATCTTTTTTTATGTGACAGCTATGTAAAATAACTTGATGCCCAACGGTAACGTCATCTTCTAAAATAAGAGGATACTGGGGGCTTTGGTGAAGTGTACATTGATCTTGTACATTTACTCTATTTCCAATTATCGTTGGTGATACATCACCGCGGATGACTGTATTAAACCAAATACTTGATTCCTCGCCAATTGTCACATCGCCTGTAATGGTAACGTAGTCAGCGATAAAAGCACTACTCGCAATTTTCGGATTTTTTTCTTTGTAAGGATATATCATGTAAAGCCTTCCTTTCCTAGAGACTAGTTTTAGTGTATCAAATTATGAAAAAGAGTGAAATGGAGGAGTTTCGTATGTGGAACTATGAAGCGGAAGAAGCGAAAGCCGTCATTATTATCGTACATGGTGCTATGGAATATCACGGGCGTTATGAAGGAGTTGCAGAAATGTGGAATCATAGCGGTTATCACGTCGTTATGGGGGATCTTCCAGCACACGGAACAACTTCAAGAAATAGAGGACATATCGATTCATTTGATGAATACATAGAGGAAATAAAGTTATGGGTGAAGGAAGCAAGAAAATATAGGTTGCCTATTTTTTTATTTGGTCATAGTATGGGAGGACTTATTGTTATTCGTATGATGCAAGAAACGAAAAGAGAGGACATAGATGGGATGGTACTAAGCTCGCCTTGTTTAGGAGTATTAGCTTCACCTTCCGCTCCGCTTCGTGCTGCTTCAAAAATATTAAATGTCGTTGCTCCAAAATTGCAATTTGCAACAAATCTCACTGTAGAAATGTCAACTCGTAACCATGAAGTGAGGGATGCGATGGAGAATGATTCATTGTTCTTGCGCAAAGTATCAGTACGTTGGTATAGTGAATTGATTAAGTCTATCGAGATTGCTCATGAGAAAATAGATGATTTTCCAGATGTTCCACTCTTGCTAATGCAGGCGTGTGAGGATAAACTTGTAGATAAAACACGTGTCCGTACATGGTTTGATAATGTTAAAATTAGTGATAAGGCATATAAAGAATGGCCTAATTGTTATCATGAGTTATTAAATGAGTATGAGCGTGATGAAATTTTGAATTATATTCAGTCATTTACTGAAATGCATAGCAATAATATAGTAAAAACAAACAAATAAATCATTATTTGTACATTTAATAGAGGAGATGAAGGAAGAAGTGAACGTACCGAGTAATCCCATAACGCTCATGGCGAAAGTATACCGTGATGTGTTTCCGGTTGTACACCATGAGCTAGCGATGTGGAAAGAGCGTGCCTACCATATTCCGAATGATGAGCTTCATAGTCAGGCAATCGCAAGTATTGAGAATAAAACGTTTCATTGCGAGGGCGGTGGCATTTTAGCGTTGCTAGCAAATGAACATCGAGAGGAATGTATTCGTTTTATTGTAGCGTATCAAACGATTAGCGACTACTTAGATAATTTATGTGATCGCAGTACATCACTTGATCCGAAAGACTTTGCAGCTCTTCATGAGTCGATGGTAATGGCATTAAGTCCTGAAGTTGAAGGAGGCGGTAATTATTATCGTTATCGTGATGATCAAGATGATGGTGGTTATTTAGATGAGCTCGTTGAAACATGCCAAGATGTTTTAAAGAAAACGAAGCATTATGATAAAATTGCTCCAATTCTTCATGAGCTTGCTTGTTATTATTGTGATTTGCAAATTCATAAACACGTGAAATTAGAAGAAAGAGAACCGCGTCTAAAAACATGGTTTGAAGCTCATAAAGAAAACTTGCCGCCGATGAGCTGGTTTGAATTTTCGGCTTGTGCAGGATCAACTTTAGGAATCTTTTGTCTTGTGGCATATGCATTTCATGATGAATTACATGATGAGGATATTGAGAAAATTAGACAAGGATATTTTCCTTACGTACAAGGACTTCACATTTTACTTGATTATTTCATCGATCAAGAAGAAGATCGCATAGGCGGGGATTTGAATTTCTGTAGTTATTACGAAAATGAGCAAGCCATATTAGATCGTATGAAACATTTTGTAGAAGAAGCAGAGAAGAGCATTGGTAATTTGCCTCATGCGAAGTTTCATCGTCTCATAAGCCGAGGATTACTTGGTATTTACTTATCAGACCAAAAAGTATCGGCGCAAAAGAATATGCACAAAATGGCACGGCGTATTGTAAAATACGGAGGGCTCACTTCACGATTCTTCTATTGGAACGGGAAGATGTACCGAAAGAAAATGGCGCAGTGATGAAGAAAACCACTCATATGGAGTGGTTTTCTTTTTATTATGATCGTATTTTTGAAAATACGTATATGAGAAGTTCAATTGTGAAGATAACTAAAACAGATAGTCCGAATAAAGGCATTACAGTGCCCAGTATAACCATCATGATAAAGAAAACGAATATGCTTTTCTTATCTTTTTGCTTCGGAGGTGCTGCTAATTTGCCTTTCGGTTTTCTTGCTAACCACATTTTCACTCCGAAATACATAAGAAGTAATAATGATAATGTTGTTAGTAAGCATAATATTTTATTAGGCCATCCAAATAAATGTCCTTCGTGAAGCGGGATACCGTAAGAGAACCACTTTGCAAATAATCCGTAGTCACGATAGTCTGTTTTAGAAATAAGCTCTCCGCTATATTGATCAAAGTACGCTGTAATTTCTTCATTAGGTGCTACGTGCATGCCTGTAATACCAGAGCCGCTTGATTTTGAAATAATGAATACACCTTTTGGATCAGCTGGCAGTGAGATAACATATGGCTTCTTTATTTGAACTTCTTTTTGTAATTCATCAACTGAGATTGCTTTTGGCTCATTTGAGTTAGATTCAGGAGGATTTTCTTGCCTTGTTGCCCACGGTAATTCCTTAAATTTTGACTCAGGTGCTGACATATACAATTTCGGATATCCAAGTGATTCATTTGACGTTGCGATATTATAAATTTGTTTCCCCATAAAAGCTGACCAAGGTAATCCAGTAACGACTAAAAGAACGAGAGGAATTGTAAATATAATACCGATGATAGAATGACGTCGTTTTGCTTTTTCTCGCTTATTGGATGATGGTGTGTTTTTAAATTGGCGTATACTCATATATAAACCAGTTACGATTAAGAAAATGGTCCAGCACGCAGCAAGTTCTACTAAATAGTTGACGACAGTACCGCCTACTAAAAGGGAACTATGTAATTCCCGCATAATATTTGCGAACGTTTCATCTGCATTTTGATCCCCAACAATTTGGTTGTTGCTGTCTAAATAAACATATTTCTGCGTTCCTGTATATTCATTTGCGATTGTAAGCCTCGTATTATAATCTCCATTAAACTCACTAATTTTCGCCACACTATAATGTGGATATTTTGTCTCTGTTAATGAAATAGAATCAGCCATCGAAATAGATTCTGTTTGGGCGCTCTTCCCAAAATATAAATCTTTATAGACGAAATCTTCAACTTCTTCCCGAAATAAATACCCAATGCCGCTCAGTGACAAAGTAATAAGAAGCGGCGTAATAAAAAGTCCAGCATAAAAATGCCAACGCCAAAAAATGTAATGAAGTGAACGATTTTGTTTCATACTTCAGTTCCCCTAACCTTCCCTATATGAATAAACTACTTATTTAATATAGCGAGATTAAGTGTGGATACTTTGAAAGAATTGTGAAAAAAGTTAAAAGTCTTGGGGATTTTCATCAAACATAAAACACATTTCAAAAGGGATGTGTTTTATGCTTATGAAGATCTCTTTGTATTTGATAAATACATTTTAACAACTGCCTCAGCAAGACATTGAGAGGAGTCGACAAAGTCCTCACTTGCCACCACATTCAAATCGGTACATGCGATAATAGAGGTATCTACTTCATCTTTCAACTGTAAAATGAGCACACTCCATAATTTGCGAGCTTCTTCAATTTCTCCAGATTTAATACAAGTAATAATTTGATTAATCATTTCCTGCCATTTTTCATTATGAATGTGCTCTATATTACGTTTTGCAATCCCGTCTTGGTAAATACCCGCTTGAACAGTTGCTTCTGTTGCGAGAAGAGCGACTCTTTTTGCATTTTCAGGAATTGCTTTTAACGTCTCATCGACTATATTTAAAATCGGAATGGAAAGAGAATGCTGTAATTCTTCAAAATAAAGATGCGCCGTATTGCAAGGCATAGCTATAAAGTCTACGCCAGTACTTTCAAGTTTTTGTCCCCCTTCAATAATCGCTTTTTTCATCGCCGCATGATCAATGGGGCGATCCATATAAAACGGTGTTGGGCACGAATAAATCATCATATGAGGAAAGTCCATATCATGCTTTGCTCCATATATTTGTTGGCATTGTGCTACAACTGTATCGACGAATGGTCCAGTTGATTTTGGACCCATTCCTGCTAGTATTCCGATCATTGTTTAGTCCCCTTTAATATGTAATCAAAAACGTTTGCTGCGAACGAGAAAAAGAAATAAAGTAAGTAATAAAAATGAATAGACGATAGCCCAAGCTGTGAGCCATAGAGTGTGAGTAAGTATATTATATTTGTATTGTCCAAGCATTATAAAGCTTTCGACAGGTGGTAAAAACCACAGTAGCTCTTTTTTAAACCGGATTGAGGCGATCGTTATAAGTAATATAAATGTAAGACTAAGCCAAGCAGTGCTTGCTTTTTGAATAATATTTCTTGTAAATAATGTTGCGATTGAAATCCCCAGTATAGATAAAGACATATGAGCCAGAAATCCGACTAGAAATAAAGAAGCTGTCATTTTTTCATTGAACATTTGTAAGACAATTGGGTAGCTGATGGATATGACAGATAAAACAGTACAAATAAGAAGGGCTGTAATATATTTACCGAAGTATAATGCTGAAATATTATTCGTATGTGAAATAGTAATTTGTTCTTGTACAGGGTCTTCTGTATGAAAAATTGTAACTGTAATCCAGGCAGACAGTAAATAAAGTGCGAGTGCCGTTTCTAAATATGTCGGTACAATGGGAGTCGGTTTATACGCGTATACAAAAAGTAAGCTCACGAAGTACATCACAATAGGAGGGACGTACTTATACGATTTTGTGTAGTCGAGAAAATGGTAACGAATAAGCGCAAACATAATAAACCTTCTTTCGATTTAAAAATTAGGTTGTAGCAGTGTAATAGATGCTTTTTTATGTAATAAAAACTGGAGTATTTCGTTTGTACAATCTTTCTCGATTTGTAACTGAATGAGGTTTTGATTTGAATTGTGAGTAACATGTATAATCCCTGATTGTTGTTGTAGTTCTATCGCTGAAAATGTTTCATGGACGATTGCCTCAATATAGACTTGTTCTATTGATTTTTGCACAGAGGTATCTTCTACGATCGTATAATTTGCTAACGTCACAATTCTCTGGGCGAAGTTTTCTAGTAGTTGTTTTTCGTGACATGTGAAGAGTACAGATATGCCTTGTTGTTTTAATGAAAGTAAAATGTGTTCTAGTTCTTGCTGAGAGTTAGGATCGAGTCCAGAAAGCGGCTCGTCTAAAATTAATAAATGGACGTCTGTAAGTAATGCTTGCATGATGCCTGTTTTTTGTTTCATACCTTTTGAAAAGTTTCGTACAATGGAATGCCTTGCATGATGTAAATGAAAAGATTCAAGGAGCATCGGAATTTTATTTCTTAAATATTTTGTTGGTAAACCGTGAATGTGGCCAAGATGATATAAATAATCCTCTAATGTAAACCGAATTCCTTCAGGAAAATGTTCAGGTACATAGCCGATTTGCATATGTTCTTTTCTTTGAAGTGTCCCCGCCGTAGGTGAAATAAAGCCTGCAATTATTTTGAGTAAAGTACTTTTTCCAGTCCCGTTCCCACCAATAATAGCGATTGCTTCGCCTTCTGGAATGGATAAATCGATGTTGTCTAGTATAAGTGATTTGCCGTACTTCTTTTGAATTCCCTTTAGTTCTACTAGCAAAGTTCTATCCTTCTTTCTTCAAATATTGTATATATCCATTATATAGGAGAATAAAAAAAGACGTGCAGTGAGTGCACGTCTTTTTTTGTTATGTTTTGTCGAATCGTCGATATATTATCCCGCATTAACGGGCAGTAACACTCCCACCTCAAAATTCGGTTGGAGCAAAGAAGTTAGGTGGGAGATAAACTGTCCGTAAACGCCCGATTGGTTCAACTAATAATCAGTGGGGGATGAACCTCCCCACTGATTAAAGTTTCACTTTATCGCTTCTCAATCGCCACAATAAATGGCGGGTTGTTTTGCT
Organism: Bacillus cereus group sp. BfR-BA-01316; assembly: GCF_022664195.1. Lineage (NCBI taxonomy): Bacteria > Bacillati > Bacillota > Bacilli > Caryophanales > Bacillaceae > Bacillus > Bacillus cereus group sp. BfR-BA-01316. The sequence continues at coordinate 12,953 of NZ_JAKUGX010000009.1, read as the reverse complement.
GGTTAATGAAGCCGTATCTTAGTACGTGAGCTTGCTTTTGGTCTAGTTCTTCGGCGAATTTGAGAACCGCATCACGTTCTACTTGTCCTTCTGGATGACCGTGGTAAATGACAAGGACGATGATACCTTCTGGTGCCATTACGTCTAATAATTGTTCGATAGCCGAGATTGTTGAGTTCGGTTTTGTGACGATATGTTTGTCACCGCCAGGAAGGTAACCTAAGTTGAAGATTGCTCCTGTTACTTTTCCTTTTGCTTCTTCTGGTAGTACGGATAAAAGTGTATCGTGACTATCATGAACTAAAACAGTACGTTCGAAAAGTTCTTTTTCTTTTAGGCGGATAGTAGAACTTTCGATTGCTTCCTTTTGAATATCAAATCCAAATACTTTTCCGTTATCTCCAACGATTTCGGCTAGAAAACATGTGTCATGACCATTGCCAAGTGTTGCATCTACAGCATAATCGCCTTCTTTAACTGCCGTTTGCAAGAGTGCGCACGCAAACGGTAATACACGTTCTAATTTCATGCTTGTTTCTCCTCATTTGCATATTTTCCTTGCCAGCTTCCGCGGCGTACGAATTCTCCATCGATGGAATTTAATACTTCCCATTTATTTAAGCTCCACATTGGGCCGATCATTAAATCAGGTGGACCGTCACCTGTGATGCGGTGCACAATTACGTCTTCTGGAATCATTTCAAGTTGGTCGACAACGAGACTTACGTAATCTTCAAGAGATAAGAATTCTAGTTGTCCTTTTTCATATTGCTTCACCATTGGCGTTCCTTTTAATAAATGAAGTAAATGAATTTTAATTCCTTGTATGTCAAGCTTTGCTACTTCACGAGTTGTTTCCATCATCATGTCGTAATTTTCAAGTGGAAGTCCGTTAATAATATGAGAGCAAACTCTAATGCCGTACTTGCGTAATTTATTTACGCCTTCAACGTACGATGGATAATCGTGAGCACGATTAATAAGATTTGCAGTACGTTCATGAACAGTTTGTAGTCCGAGTTCAACCCAAAGATACGTGCGTTTATTTAAGTCCGCTAAATATTCAACGACATCGTTCGGTAAGCAATCTGGACGAGTTGCGATAGAAAGACCGACAACGTCTTTTTCTGCTAGAAGCGGTTCGAATTTTTCTTTTAACACTTCAAGTGGAGCATGTGTATTTGTGTACGCTTGGAAATAAGCAATACATTTTCCGTCTTTCCACTTTGAGTGCATTTTTTCTTTCATTTCATGATATTGCGTGATTACATCATCACGGCGATCACCTGCAAAGTCACCAGATCCAGCGGCACTGCAAAATGTGCAGCCGCCGTAAGCGACTGTACCGTCGCGGTTCGGGCAATCGAAGCCAGCATCTAATGAAACTTTAAAGATTTTTTCACCAAATTCATTTCGTAAGTGGTAATTCCATGTATGATAACGCTTATTGTCATTTGTATATGGAAAAGGGTTTTGAACCTTCATTATTTTCCCTCCTAAGACGAGTCAAAATAAAGTGAAACTTTAATCAGTGGCTGCTTTGTCCATTCCCACTGATTATTAGCCCTCACCAATCGGGCGTTTACGGGATGAAACAAAATCCATTATAACATACTCATAAGGTTCATATGGAAGGGACACACTAAAGGGGAATTGAAGCAAGGAGGGACAATTATGGCAGAGCGTCAATCACTTGAAGAGTATATTACACAGGCAGAACAAGCGGTGGAATATGCGAAAGAACAATTAGATCAAGGCATGAGACAAGAACATTACAATACGATGGAGTATTCGGATGCTCAGTTGCAATTAGAACAAGCATATAATGACTTACAAACGATGCAGCAACATGCGAATGATGAGCAGCGTGAGCAGTTAAATAGAGCACGTATGGCAATTCGCCAATTGCAACATCAAATGATTATTACACCGCACTAATAAGGAGTGAATGTAATGGCGAAACGTTCAGATCAAAATAATCCAGAGCAAAAAACACAAAATGGACATAACGCTGAATTTTCAAATGAACTTGATCCAGTGGTTCAAGTGAAACAGCGTAACAGTAAAAAAGGACAACCTCAAAAATCGAAGCAATCAGAGTAACCCAGGTCGCAATATGACCTGGGTTTTTTTTATTACAAAAGTGTAAGGTAATTGTAATGTTAATAAATAGCAGTTCACCTCCAAAAGGCGCAAAATAGGTAATGGAAAAACAAGCGTAGGAGGATATATATGACGAAACCAGTTGTAGACGTGAAAAACGTTCAAAAAGTGTACGGTAAAAAAGGTGAGAACCAATCACATGCTTTAAAAGGCGTATCATTCTCAATTCAAGAGGGTGAGTTTGTTGGTATTATGGGACCTTCTGGTTCTGGTAAAACGACATTATTAAATGTAATTTCAACGCTTGATAAAGCAACGGGCGGCGTTGTTGAAATTGCGGGTACGGACATTACGAAAATGAAGCAAGGTGAGCTATCTGATTTCCGCTCACAAAAATTAGGATTCATCTTCCAAGATTTTAACTTATTAGAGAACTTATCTATTTATGAGAACATTGCACTTCCCCTTTCCCTTCAAGGTGTTCCATCACGTAATATTGGCCCGAAAGTAGAGAAGGTAGCGGATATGTTAGGGATTTCAGAGATACTTCAAAAGTATCCAACTGAAGTATCCGGTGGACAGAAACAGCGTTCAGCAGCAGCGCGTGCACTAGTACATGAACCAGCAATTATTTTAGGGGACGAGCCAACAGGAGCTCTTGATTCTAAAAATGCAGCAAGTTTACTTGATGCGATGACAAACTTAAATGAAGAACAAGGCGTATCTATTATGATGGTTACGCATGATCCGTACAGTGCAAGTTACTGTCAACGTATTTTATTCATTCAAGATGGTGAGCTGTATAAAGAAATTCACCGCGGTGGTACGCGTGAAGAGTTTTATAAAGAAATTTTAGATGTGCTTGCAGATTTAGGTACACAAAAAGCATAAGAAAGGAGGTTCAGGCATGTTATTTAAACTTTCCATGTCAGGGCTGAAAAGTAAGCTAAAGGATTATATCGTCTTACTTGTCGGTCTTGTTATGTCTATTTCAATTTTTTATATGTTTCAAACGTTAGCGCTGAATAAAGCGTTTATTGAATCCAATTCTGTCATTAAGTCTATTGGCTTCGTATTCCAAGCAGGTTCATTTTTATTAGCAATTATAACGTTCTTCTACATTTTATATGCAAACTCTTTCTTACTATCTCTTCGCCAAAAAGAGTTTGGTATGTACATGATGTTAGGTGCGAAAAAGCATAAAGTTACATTACTTATGTTCATTGAAACAATCGTATTAGGTGCTGCGTCTCTTGTGATTGGAATTGCAGTTGGTGTAGGACTTGCCGGGGGGATTGGGCAATTATTAATGAAGCAGCTTGAATTTGCTGGTGATGGCTATAAAGCATTTTATATCCCCTCAATGACTATTACATGTATTTTCTTCTTCGCACTATTTGTATTATCGGCAATTATGAACAGTATTAAGTTATCACGTATTTCTGTACTGCAGCTTGTACATGCAGATGCACAAACAGAGCGTGTGGCAGTAAAAGGAAAAATGACAGGTGTAGTTGCATTCTTTGCCGTTATTTTAGTAGGAATTGGCTATGCATCTATGATTTATATGGATAAACTGAAAGAAATGGGAATTATAATTGCATTAATTACAACAACAGCTGGTACTTATATGTTATTTGGATCACTTCTCCCAGTTATTATTAAAAAGTTAAAGAGCAATAAAAAACGTAGTGAAAAAGGACTTAACGCTTTTACTTTCGCGCAGTTAAACTTCCGTATTAATAGTTTAACAAAGGTACTTGCAACAGTAGCGATGTTAGTTGCGCTTGGAGCTGGTGCAATTTCAGGTGGTATGGCGTTTAAAAATAACGTTATAAAAATGGTTGATGGTTTAGTAATATACGATTCAGTTGTTCATAATCCTACGGCTGAAGAAAAGAAGATTTTAGATGGTATTACATTTAAAGAGAAAAGTGAATACCGTTACAAAATGGATAATAAATACGTTTATTATGTAAAAGAAGATTTAGAGAAAAATCGTCCTTTCGTAAAAGATATGGCAAATATGAAGTCGATGAAGGATTTAGTGAATACGAAGAAAGTTTCAGAGGAACTACCAGTAGGTGCAGTTTCTAGAGAAATGAATGAAAAAGATGCGAATGCTAAAGAACTTTCAGAAGAATGGGTTGATGCTTTTAGTACAATCCATCCATATTATATATACGAAGATCATGCAATTAAAATTGTAGATCAAAAAATGTACGATGGGATAAATGGTAAAGAAGGTATAGCATTTATCGGAAAAACAGATGATTTTGTAGCATATACAAAAGAATGGAAAAAACTTGACGAGTTGCAGCTAGTTAAATATAAAAATGTAAAAGCTGAGCAAATGAGCAGTAAATATCAGGCGTACGATATGTTCTATGGTGTTGCGAGTGGAACAGTGTTTATGGGCTTCTTCCTTGGAATTGCTTTCTTAGCAATGATGGCAAGTTGCTTAATGTTTAAAATTCTTTCTGGTGCATCAAAAGATATTACGCGCTATCAAATGCTTCGTAAAATCGGTGTGCGCCGTGAGTTATTAACGAAATCGATTTATAAAGAGTTATTCTTAGTATTCTTATTCCCAGCTATTGTAGGTATCGCTCACGTATTAGTTGGTATGAATATTTTTGGATTTATTTTAATGGATCCGTACTTCCGTATTTGGTTACCGATAATAATTTTCGTAGTCATTTACGCGATTTATTACTTCATTACAGTTCAATTGTATAAAGGAATTGTTCTTCCGAAAGAAGATTAATAAAAAACCGAGCGAAACTGCTCGGTTTTTATTATTTTCAGATAAAATACTTTTATGTTACTAAAATATATAATATAATGTAAGTAAGTAACATAATATAAAGGTGTCAGCAGCTGGAAAATGAAAGGAGGAATCCAATCTGTAGAAAGAAGCTGAATCTTTATCCCCCATTTCTTTTCTAACCACAACGTATTTGTACAATTGTAAATTTCCAATTTAAAAATTGTCGGAACCATAAGAGCATATTATAAAAATAATGGATAATACATGGAAATCCTATAGCGTGATAAGGTAAAATGGACAGGATAATGAGAAAATTACTGTTCATAAGATGAGGAGAATACATGTATGGAAGTTGTAGAGGCATTAAAAGATATAAATCAAATTGAGGCTATGAAAAAATATTTAAAAGAGCACTCGCAGCGAGATTATCTTTTATTCGTTATTGGAATTAACACTGGATTAAAAATTACAGAACTACTGAACATTAAATTTGAAGATGTATTAAATGAAGATGGAACTGTTAAAGAATTTTATTCTCTTCCTGTGAAAGATGAAAAATTTAAACAAGATATTTATTTAAATACAAAAGTAAAAGAAGCGCTTTCGAATTATGTGCAATCTTTTACTATTCAAAGAGATAACTACGTATTTCAATCTAATAAAACAACAAATTCAATTTCGCGCCAACAAGCTTATCGTGTTATTCATAGTGCGGCTGAAGCGGTTGGGATACTTGGTAAGATTGGAACGAATTCAATGCGAAAAACATTTGGATTTCATGCATATAAAAGAGGAATAGCAATCGCGCTGTTGCAAAAACATTTTCATCACGCGACTCCGTCAGAGACGCTCAAGTATTTAGGGATATCAAAAGATGAAAAGTTTAAAACAGAGATTGATGTAGATTTGTAAAAGGAAAGAGCCGTAACTAAAAAATTTTAGGAGGCGGGAATATGAATATTAGAGAGAGTGAACTACCGGGCATTGGATGTAAATTTGAAGTGATAACAAAGGGTAATGAAAAAATGGTTATTGTTATTCATGATGATGGAAGAAGGGAAATGTATCATTTTGATGCGGATCATGATGAGAGTATTTCAAGCATTTCTCTTCGCGATTCTGAAGCAAGACAAATTGCGGCTATATTAGGCGGGATGGTATATAGGCCACAAGCTTTAGACACGATTGAGATGGCTTTTGAAGGATTATCAATTGAATGGTTTAAAGTAGAAAATCAGGCACCAGTGATACAAAAAACAATTGGTAGCTTACACGTTAGAAAAACATATAACGTAACAATCATTGCTATTTTGAAAAAGAATATGAAGAAGTTCTTTAATCCAGGCCCAGATTCTATCATTGAAGCTGGCGATATGCTCGTATTATCGGGTGAAAGACATGAAGTGAAAAGAATCATTAAGGAATTACTTTCAGCAGGAGGTGACTCATAATCGATGGATACTTTAGTCTTTGAAGTTGGAACTGCGTTAGTATTAGTAGCTTTTGCAGCTATCCTCGCTGCAAAGTTAAAGTTCTCGATTATTCCGTTTCTCATTATACTCGGTATGCTAGTGGGGCCTCATGCCCCAGATTTAGGGCTTATCGATTTAAGGTTTATTGAAAGCGGAGAAGTTATTTCCTTCCTCGGCCGTGTTGGCGTCATATTCCTCCTATTCTACTTAGGCTTAGAATTCTCGATAAAAAAATTAATTAAATCAGGAAAGTCCATTGCTTTTGGGGGTAGTGTTCATATATCGCTTAATTTCATATTAGGTTTACTTTATGGGTATATAATGGGCTTCCCCTTACTAGAAACATTAATTATTGCTGGAATTATTACAATCTCATCGAGTGCAATTGTAGCGAAAGTAATCGTTGATTTAAGAAGAACGGGTAATAAAGAGACAGAACTAATTTTAGGAATCATTATGTTTGATGATATCTTTTTAGCTGTATATTTATCAGTTGTTTCAGGATTAGTACTCGGAGGTGCAACGTCATTTGTAGGTGCTCTTACATCCGTGTTAATCGCAGTAGGATATATGTTACTATTCTTTGTAATCGCTAGAAAAGCTACGCCGTTCCTAAATAAAGTATTAGATATTTCGTCCAATGAAATTTTTATTATCGTAATATTCGCTATTTTATTCTTTGTAGCAGGATTTTCAGAAACAATTCATGTTGCGGAAGCGATTGGGGCTTTATTGTTAGGACTCGTCTTTTCAGAAACAGAGCATAGTGATCGAATTGAGCATCTCGTCGTCCCGTTTCGTGATTTCTTTGGAGCTATATTTTTCTTCAGCTTCGGTTTAAGTATAGATCCGTTTTCGCTTGGAGGAGCAGTGTGGTTGGCATTAGGAGCAGTTTTCATTACTCTCATCGGTAATTTTACAGCTGGAATGATTGCAGGGCGTAAAGCCGGGTTATCGCATAAGGCTTCTACGAATATCGGTTTAACACTTATATCACGTGGGGAATTCTCCATTATTGTCGCGAATCTCGGAATAGCGGGTGGCTTAATGGTAACGATTAAACCATTCTCAGCTTTATATGTTTTAATATTGGCATCGTTAGGTCCTTTATTAACGAAGGAGTCTGGGAGAATATACTCTCTACTAGACAAAATATTTAAATGGAGTGCTAAAGAAAGTGCAAAACGTAAAAAGGAAGTTGGATAACCTTTCGCGAGGGAACGATTCCATTATTTATAGATTAATATTTTACAAAGACGATTAGAATACATTCTAATCGTCTTTGTGCTATTATCTGAATTTCATCAACTATTAATCAGTTGCCTTCCTATTTAAAAACGACTACAATTTTACTGTTATATATATGAACGAAAAAAAGAGAATAGGAGGGGAGACTATGCCAAGGAAAGTATGGCTATTAGTAGCTGGGATGATTATTAATGTCACGGGTGCTTCTTTTTTATGGCCTTTTAATACAATTTACTTACATGATAGTTTAGGGAAATCTTTATCAGTAGCCGGAATGGTATTAATGATCAACTCGCTTACTGGTGTAATCGGAAACTTGCTCGGCGGTGTTTTATTTGATAAATGGGGCGGTTATAAATCAATTTTAGTAGGGATTGTCATTACACTCGTATCGATTTTAGGTCTTGTATTTTTCCATGGTTGGCCGTTATATGTTGTGTGGCTAGCATTAATCGGCTTCGGTTCTGGAATGGTCTTCCCATCGATGTATGCGATGGTTGGTACGGTTTGGCCAGAAGGCGGAAGACGAGCGTTCAATGCAATGTATGTTGGACAAAACGTTGGGATTGCAATTGGAACGGCATGTGGTGGTTTAGTTGCATCATATCGTTTTGATTATATTTTCTTAGCGAACTTTATTTTATACTTTGTTTTCTTCTTAATTGCTTTTATTGGATTCCGTGGTATGGAAGACAAAAAAGAGCCAGGAGTGCAAAAGGAAATCGAAACGAAAAAAGGATGGACGCTTACACCTGGATTCAAAGCACTTCTTATTGTGTGTGTAGCATATGCTTTATGCTGGGTTACATACGTACAGTGGCAAGGTGCAATTGCAACGCATATGCAAGAGTTAAATATTAGCCTTCGTCACTATAGTTTATTATGGACGATAAACGGAGCGATGATTGTTTGTGCGCAGCCGCTCGTTAGTATGCTAATTCGCTGGATGAAGCGTTCTTTAAAGCAACAAATTATGATTGGAATTGTCATTTTTGCGGCGTCATTCATTGTGTTAAGCCAAGCACAGCAATTTACGATGTTCCTCGTTGCGATGGTAACATTGACAATTGGTGAATTGTTCGTATGGCCGGCAGTTCCGACCATTGCAAATATACTTGCACCAAAAGATAAATTAGGATTTTATCAAGGGGTCGTAAATAGCGCGGCGACTGTAGGTAAAATGTTCGGACCGGTCGTTGGCGGAGCAATTGTTGATATATACAATATGGAAGTATTGTTTATAGCGATCATGGTAATGCTTGTAGTAGCGCTTATTGCAACGAGTATTTATGATAGACGAGTAAAAGTAGAAGAAGCAGTTGAAGAAAAAATTGCAGTTTAGTTTGACGGAACATGTAACATGTTTTAGAATATATTTAAATTAACTCATATTTGTAATAACAGTGAGAAGGAGTAGTAGTAATAGAAGCTGGTTTAGAGAGTTGACGGTCGGTGCAAGTCAATCCACGTTTCGTTATGAACTCGCCTTTGAGTTGCAGTTGTGAAATCATTAGTAGCAATTGCCGTTAATCCACGTTACGGATCTAAGCGAATGTATATATTACATTAATTTAGGGTGGTACCGCGGGAATCTATAACCTCTCGTCCCTTTCTAGGGATGAGAGGTTTTTTGTATTTTGGGCGGTGAAAATAAATGGAATTTCAAGGAGGGTATCTCATGAGCTTTAATCATCAAGAAATTGAGAAGAAGTGGCAAGGTCATTGGGAAGAGAATAAAACATTCCGTACGCCAGATGAGACGGAAAAACCAAAATTTTATGCACTAGATATGTTCCCATATCCATCAGGTGCAGGCTTACACGTAGGGCATCCAGAAGGATATACAGCGACAGATATTTTATCTCGTATGAAGCGTATGCAAGGGTATAACGTTCTTCATCCAATGGGATGGGATGCATTCGGTCTTCCAGCAGAGCAATATGCACTAGATACTGGAAACAGCCCGGCAGAATTTACAGAGCTTAATATTAATACGTTCCGTAATCAAATTAAAGCATTAGGCTTCTCTTACGATTGGGATCGTGAAGTAAATACAACAGATCCAACCTACTACAAGTGGACACAATGGATCTTCCTGAAACTATTTGAAAAAGGTTTAGCTTACGTTGATGAAGTACCTGTAAACTGGTGCCCAGCACTTGGTACAGTACTTGCGAATGAAGAAATAATTGACGGTAAGAGTGAGCGTGGTGGACATCCAGTTGAGCGTCGTCCGATGAGACAGTGGATGTTAAAAATTACAGCTTACGGAGATCGTCTATTAGAAGATCTAGATGATCTTGATTGGCCAGAAAGCTTAAAAGATATGCAACGTAACTGGATCGGTCGTTCTGAAGGTGCAGAAGTGAACTTCAACATCGATGGTGCAGATGAGAAGTTCACAGTTTTCACAACGCGTCCTGATACACTATTTGGTGCAAGCTACTGTGTACTTGCTCCAGAGCATGCACTTGTTGCTGACATTACAACAACAGAGCAAAAAGAAGCTGTAGAAGCTTACATTGATTCTGTAAAAATGAAGAGTGACCTAGAGCGTACAGAACTTGCGAAAGAGAAAACTGGTGTATTCACTGGTGCTTACGCAGTTAACCCAGTAAATGGTGAGAAATTACCAATCTGGATCGCTGACTATGTTCTTGCAACTTACGGAACAGGTGCTGTAATGGCAGTTCCAGCTCACGATGAGCGTGACTATGAATTCGCATCAACGTTCAATCTTCCAATGAAGGAAGTTGTAAAAGGCGGAGACATTTCGAAAGAAGCGTATACAGGTGATGGTGCGCACGTAAACTCAGCATTCCTTGATGGTTTAAATAAAGAAGAAGCAATTGTAAAAATGATTGAGTGGCTTGAAGTAACAAGCGCAGGAAATCAAAAAGTAACGTACCGTCTACGTGACTGGTTATTTAGCCGCCAACGTTACTGGGGTGAGCCAATTCCAGTAATCCATTGGGAAGATGGCACAATGACAGCTGTGAAAGAAGAAGAATTACCATTAGTTCTTCCGAAAACAGAAAACATTCGTCCTTCAGGTACAGGTGAGTCACCACTTGCAAACATTGAAGAGTGGGTAAATGTTGTTGATCCTGAAACTGGTAAAAAAGGTCGTCGTGAAACAAATACAATGCCACAATGGGCTGGTAGCTGCTGGTACTACCTACGCTATATCGATCCAAACAACAGCGAAGCACTTGTAGATCCTGAAAAAGTAAAACAATGGCTTCCAGTTGATATTTATATCGGCGGAGCAGAGCACGCTGTACTTCACTTACTATATGCTCGTTTCTGGCATAAAGTATTATATGATATCGGTGTAGTTCCAACGAAAGAGCCGTTCCAACAATTATTCAACCAAGGTATGATTCTAGGTGAAAACAACGAGAAAATGAGTAAATCAAAAGGTAACGTTGTAAACCCAGATGATATCGTAGCAAGCCACGGTGCAGATACACTTCGTCTATACGAAATGTTCATGGGACCATTAGATGCTTCAATCGCTTGGTCTGAAAATGGTCTTGACGGAGCTCGTCGTTTCCTAGACCGTGTATGGCGCCTATTCATTCAAGATAACGGTGAATTAAGTGAGAAAATTACTGATGCACCAAATAAAGAGCTTGAAAAAGCTTACCACCAAACAGTGAAGAAAGTAACAGAAGACTATGCAGAGCTTCGCTTCAACACAGCGATTTCTCAAATGATGGTATTCATCAACGATGCATACAAAGCTGAAACACTTCCGAAAGAATATGTAGAAGGTTTCGTGAAAATGATTGCACCAGTTGCACCTCATATCGGGGAAGAACTTTGGAGCAAACTTGGATACAATGAAACAATCACATATGCAAGCTGGCCAACATTTGATGAGTCTAAACTTGTAGAAGATGAAGTTGAAATCGTTGTTCAAATTATGGGAAAAGTTCGCGCGAAACTAACAATGAGTAAAGACGCATCAAAAGAAGAAATGGAACAACTTGCACTTGAGGAAATCAAAGAACAAATTGAAGGGAAAACAGTTCGTAAAGTAATTGTTGTTCCTGGAAAACTTGTTAACGTTGTTGCAAACTAATTAATTATTAATAAAAGCTCAGAGCGTTTATGCTCTGAGCTTTTTTGCGTGAAAAATAAGCTCTGGATCATCTTCATCTAAGTTTTCGATCATTCCACTACGCATAAATCCATTCGCTTTAAAAACTTTTTGCATATTTGTATTCGATTCGTTCGTTGAAGAAAATATTTTTTGAGTAGGAGAATGCCTTAACATATATGAGATTAATGAGCTTGCATGACCTTGTCTTCTTTTCGTTGGCGAAACAATGATTAATGAGAGGAAAGTATAGCCAAAGAAATTTGTATCGTATGTTAGAAAACCAGAAATGGAATTGTCCTCTTTTGCAATTATGCAGTTTCCTTCATCAATAGCGTGTTTAATATAATTTCGTCTACTATCGTCTCCGATTACAGCGACATCTATATGTAAGATTGAATCTAAATCATCAATTGAAGCTTTTGCTACGCTCTCCAACGAAAACGCCTCCTTTGATAAAATAATCAGTTAATTTAGTTTATCATGAATGGAGAACGAAGAAAAAGGTGCGGAATTCCCATATAGACAAACACCTATTCTTCTATAGGAAATATGATAAAAAAGGTAGGTTAAATTGAGCAGAAGAGGTGAAAGGAATGAAAGGGATGGACAATAATGCACCACATGGCTTCTTCGGGGGCGGATCGGATAGTTATGGACAAATGATGTTCATGGGAGGAGATGGGCAACACGGGTATGGTGGAATCCCAAGTTGGATGGGAGGAGCACAAGGAGGAATTCCAACATCAGTAGCTGGAGCACAAACAGGGATTCCGACATTGGTAGGAGGAGCACAGGGAGGAGTGCCTGTAGGTATGCCAACTACATTTCCATCTTTCGCAGGAGGAGCACAAGGAGGAGTACCTGTAGGTATGCCAACTACATTTCCATCCTTCTTGGGAGGAGTACAAACAGGATTTCCTGTACCTGGCGTCGGTGTTGTAGCTGGTGGAATCGGTGGCTTCCCTCAAGGTGTTCATGGTCATCATGTGCACCATGAGCATCATGGCCATCAACAGCATCACGGTCATCAACATCATGGCCATCAACAGCACCATGGTCATCAACAACAAGTACATCACCAAGGCCACCACCAAATTCATCCGCAGGCTGTTCTTTATCAAACTCATCAAACTCATCATGGTCACCACGGTCAACATCATCACCAAGGCCACCATCAGCAACAAGTACATCACCAAGGCCATCACCAAGTTCATCCGCAGGCTGTCCTTTATCAAACTCATCAAAGTCAACA